>DATKTE010000181.1:0-5140 GCA_035531295.1 Alphaproteobacteria bacterium | reverse complement strand
TTCACCTGATTTCAATCCGATCGAAAAGCAGTGGGCTACCTTAAAAAAGAAGTACAGAACTTTTAAACATAGAGGATATGAACATCAAAATGCTATCGATGCTTCTTTCTTGATACGATTATAATGTGTTTCTACTATAGTAATACCATTTAAAAGAAATAAATATCATAAATAATTCTGGATTGCTTCGGAGCAAAGCTCCTCGCAAAGACGAGAGGTGGATGTTTCGTACAGTCGTCTTCGCGAGCCCCCTTTGGGGGCGTGGCGATCCAGAAACTTTTGCCTTCTACCATGAATTGGCGAACAGCTTGTCGATCCAACTCAAACCTTTGATATTCTCGTGGCATGGCTCTACCCCCCCCTATGCTCTCGAGTATATATCATATAATTACTATTTCGATAGTGTGCCGAATGCGCAATTAACCAGAGTATCTGCATAACCCCTTATCCAAAACTCAGTTACTTAATTGGAATTATTTGGGAACACGCGTATTAAAAAGGAGGGGTTACCCCCTCCTTTTTCTTTGAGTCAAAGACTCCAAATTTACCAACCTCCGCAAGGCCTAATGTGTAAGCTTTTGCGAAGGCGGGTAAGGTTTTGGTGGATAAAACGCTATGGACTTGTGTCCAAAGTGCCTTACTTTTTTGTCTCTTTTTTCTCGGCAGCTGGTTTTTTTGCAGCCTTTTTAGGCTTCTCTTCAGCTTCTGAGTCATCTTTTGCCGCTGCTTTTTTAGCCTTTTTTGGCTTTTCTTCAGGGGCAGACTCTTCAGTCGTCGTTTCTTCCTTAGCTTTTTTAGGTGCAGTTTTTGCGGAAGCGTTTCCAGCAGCTTTTGCCTTTTCCTTCACTTGATCCAGAGCTGCTCCTAAGATATCGCCAAGGCTTGCGCCGCTATCTGTGGATCCATATTCCACCATGGCTTGGCGCTCTTCTTCTGTCTCACGCGCTTTAATAGAAAGTGTGATCTTGCGATTAGCCCTATCGATTTGCGTAATTTTCGCATCTACTTTTTCGCCAACGGCAAAGCGATCTGAACGTTGCTCAGCGCGATCCCGAGAGAGTTCATTCTTTCGGATAAAGCCTGAGAGACCTCCAGCAAGGCTAACCTCTATGCCAGTCTCAAGAATAGCTGTCACTTCACATGTTACAACAGAGCCTTTCTTAAGGCCAGAGATGCTTTCATCGAAAGGATCTCCCGTAAGTTGCTTAATGCCAAGGCTGACGCGTTCTTTTTCCGGATCAATATCTAAAATTTTAGCACGAACCTTGATACCCTTTTTATAAGCTAAAATGGCATCTTCGCCTGGGTTATCCCATGAAATGTCGGACATGTGAACCATGCCATCGATATCTTCCGTAAGTCCCACGAAAAGGCCAAACTCGGTGATGTTCTTAACTTCCCCTTCAATTTCTGAACCGACCGTATACTTTTCTTGGAGGGCGGCCCATGGATTAGGGATACATTGTTTCATGCCAAGGCTGATTCTGCGCTTTGACGCATCAACGTCAAGGACTATGACCTCAACTTCTTGACTGGTTGAAACAATTTTTCCTGGAGGCATGTTTTTCTTTGTCCAGCTCATTTCAGTGACATGGACAAGTCCTTCAACGCCAGGTTCTAGCTCAATAAACGCTCCGTAATCCGTGATGTTTGTCACGCGACCAACTGCTTTTGACCCTACGGGATATTTAAGTTCAGTTCCCGCCCAAGGATCACTTTCAAGTTGTTTCATGCCTAAGGAAATTCGTTGGTTCTCGGGGTTAAAACGAATGATTTGAACCCGTATAGGTTGACCCACCGTAAGAACTTCGGATGGGTGATTTACGCGGTGCCAAGCAATATCAGTGACATGGAGTAGGCCATCAACACCACCTAAATCAATGAAGGCGCCGTAGTCTGTGATATTCTTAACAATGCCTTCAAGGACTTGACCCTCTTCAAGGCGAGCGACAAGCTCACTTCGAGCTTCTGCGCGTGTTTCTTCCAGAACAGCTCGTCTTGAAACAACGATGTTTCCACGACTGCGGTCCATTTTTAAGATTTGGAAAGGTTGGGGGACGCCTATCAAAGGAGATACATCCCGCACGGGGCGGATATCGACTTGGCTTCCTGGTAAAAAGGCAATGGCTCCCTTAAGATCTACGGTGAAACCACCCTTGACCCGGCCAAAAATCGTACCTTCAACATGCTCATTAGCCTCATGGGATTTTTCAAGCAGTTTCCAAGCGGCTTCACGGCGAGCTTTCTCATAAGAAAGAACCGTTTCTCCATTCTTATCTTCGAGGCGCTCTAAGTAAACTTCAACCGTGTCACCTATATTTAATTCAGGTTCTGTGCCAGAGGCTGAAAATTCTTTTAAGGGAACACGTCCCTCTGATTTTAATCCTACATCAATAATTGCAACATCATTTTCAATGGCAATTACTTTTCCTTTGATAACACGGCCTTCAAGACTGTTCGCTTTACCAAACGATTCCTCTAAGAGATCCGCAAAATTCTCTAGATCAGGAGAAGCAACTCCTTCATGTGAAGAGGTGTGATTTTTCATTAATATGTTCCTTAAAATATCTTCCCTATGTTCGGCCCATAAAGAATGATGGGTTAGAGGGTTCTCCAGAATAGAAAGGCCGAAACTTTCTATTCAGACGGCGAGTAGGCATTCTTTTGAGCCTCAGGATATTTCGAGTCCACAAAAAGACATGCTTTTTCAACAACATCGTCTATTCCAAGCTCTGAGGTATCAAGGATAAATGCATCCTTTGCAGGACGCAAGGGAGAGACTTTTCGTCCCCGATCACGTGCGTCTCGTGCTTTGATATCGTCAAGAGTCGCTTCATATATACTTTCAATTCCTTTTTGTTGCAACTCTTTGAGTCGGCGTTTCGCTCTTATCCTTGGAGACGCTGTGACATAAATCTTACAGGGGGCGTCCGGCAACACCACAAGACCAATGTCACGGCCGTCTAGAATGATTCCTTGTTTCCCATGGGACATATGCTCTGCGAAGTTTCTTTGAAAATTTAGGAGAATGGCCCTGACCTCGGGGTAGGGAGCAATTTCTGAGGCTAAATTTCCAATAGCTTCATCTCTTAAAGAGGGACTTTTGAGGTCGGTTGCTTTTACAGACGACGCCTTTCTAATGGCCGCCTCCTTGTCCGCAAAATCTTCGTCTTCTTCCACCATTTTTAGAGCTACAGCACGGTATAAAAGGCCAGTGTCAAGATGGTCTAAGTGGTATATATGAGCCAAATGACGGGCTAAAGTCCCTTTCCCCGCACCTGCAGGTCCATCAATGGCAATAATCATGGATGACATCTTTTCTCCAACAGTTCTATGTGGTAATGGCACAATTCTGATAAAAAATCGACAAAAAATAAATTCAAGTTATTGACAGAAACTCTAACTCATGACAAAGCCCTTATTCATATAGTTTCTTTTGTGAAAGGATATAAAATCGATGTCTAAGCCAGAATGGGGAATTAAACGAATTTGCCCTAATTGTAATGCGCGCTTTTATGATATGCGTCGTCAACCCATCACTTGTCCAAAATGTACAAATACTTTTGATCCAGATTCTTTTGTGAAGAAGCGCAGAGGGCGCCCGCCTGCAGCGGAAGCTAAGCCTCTTCCTCTTCCTGAAGAATTATCAGAGACAATCGATCTTGAACTTGCTGAGGAGCTTGTTCCTCTTGAAGATACGGATGATGTCCTTGAAGACACTTCAGATTTCGGGCAAGACGAGGATGTGGTCGGGATTGAAACCCCGACAGATGAAGACTTATAGGACGTAAAGAGTTCCTTTCTCGTTATCATCACAGTTCGAGCCTTCTTTTGTGGGGGGTATCGATGCATTTAAGACTGGGTTGGTGCGACACGGCTAGGCATAAGCCAAGCCGTGGCGAGAGTCATCCAGTCTTCTTTGTTTTTCTATAAAACGGAGTGATTAGTACCACATCATCTAAAGGCTAGCCCAATTTTCCATTAAATTTTAATAGATATTTACTCAATTTACATATAAAAAATTGTGAGAAAATCTCTTGTAATTTTTTTATTAATGATTATATTTTAATTAAAGTAATCCTCCAAATTAAATCTTTTAAAAATTTAAAATCACTTTTAATTTGTGAAAATTAGTAGTAACATAGTAATAGTAGTATTTTATAGTAAAAGTAGTAGTGGTAAATGTGGTATTTTTCAAGAAATCTTAAACGTTCATTGATGTTGGCGGCATTTGGCTCGCTCGCTCTTTTTGGCGTTTGGGCTGGTAAGAATGACTATTTAGGGATTAATGCCTCTCCTGCTAGCCCTAAAAAAAACAACAGGTCTAAGGACAAGCCCACCACACTTTCTTTAGGATCTTCTTCGACAGAAGCACCCTCTAGTCGCGTAAGATCGGGAAGGCAAAGTGGCGATACCGCGCTCAGAGGGGTTTCAACAAAAAATCCGGCCTCTTTTGGGGATGATCCCTATAAGCCCGTTCGCGAAATGAGAGGTCATCAAAGCTTCCCAAAGTCTTCTTCCTCAGATCCTAAAGAATTAAACCGAGCTGTCCAAGAGTTGAGAAAATCTGGAGCAGGCGATAACCCCCAGATAAAACAACACACGCAACAATTTCAGCAACCTGGGCCGCGCTCAACAGGCGGACACATTTCATTTCCTTCTCCACAAGGTTCAGGAAGTGCTTCCAAAACCCCTCTAACGTCAAGTTTTCCCCAACAGCAAAACGTTGATGGTTTAAAAAAGTTGCCATTACCTAACCGTATAAGAAATTTTATAGAAGAAAAACTGTTTCCAAAGAAAGATGAAGAAAAGCACTTAAGAAGCGAGCCAGTGGAAGAAGATGGTTTGATGGAAGATGAGGATCTTTTGAAGAAGGAAGAAGATCGACTGGAGGAGAAAGAGAAAGAGAAAATTCCTGATCTAAAAAGGCCAGTGGATAAAGCTCAGCAAGAGAACATTGTGGACGAAGTGCGTCCTAAAGAACCTATTCCTCAAGGAGAGGCTCTAGCGCCTGCGGCTCCAGGAGCAACGGACTTTGAACCAGTTACACCAACGGATAAAGCACCCTCAACGAAGCTTGCTTCCTTAGCGAAGCCCATAGTTCCAGTGGTTCCTGGGGCACAGCAAGCCCCCGAAAAGC
>DATKTE010000180.1:0-3336 GCA_035531295.1 Alphaproteobacteria bacterium | reverse complement strand
CCCGCTACCGCAAGGATCATTTTACCATCTTTATGTGGACGAATTCGCCCCAGATCTGAATAAACCTTTTCCTCTGCTTTTTCTCGGATATGGCAGGTGTTTAAAATGACAAGGTCTGTTCCTTCTGGACTTTCCGCAAGGGTATATCCGAGCGGTTTTAAGATATCTGCCATGCGACCAGAATCATAGACATTCATTTGGCAGCCATAGGTTTTAATATAAAGCTTTTTTTGAACCATGCTTTAACTCGTGTATGTTGAAATGGGTTTGGAAAATGCGCCTATGAGCCCATCTTGAACTGCATGAAAACTAGCCTGAGAAAGCTCTTTGCGGGAAGCAAAGTCTGAGGCCTTCATGGGAGCATGGAGCGAGACAATAACCTGAACAGTCCCCCATTGAGCAATGGACCAAAGGTGGCTTAATAGGTCAACATCTGGGCTGAACCATCCGCAAATTTTGCGCATCATACGAGGCATTGGAAGACCATCCCATCCGGCATAGGTAACTGTAATGGGCTGGACAATCATATTCTTCTTAATGGCAACATCAAAAAAGGAACTGCCAAAAGGGAGGATACGACACCCATCTGACGTTGTCCCTTCGGGGAAGAGAATCAAACTTTCCCCTTTATCGATAAACTCCATAAGCTTATCAGTTCCTTCTGAAATAGCATTCCGGCTTCTGTCGATGTAAATGGTGCCTTGGTTCGTCGCAAGCCAGCCCATGATTGGCCATTTGGCAACCTCAAGCTTTGCAACAAACCGTGCAGGAATAAAAGTCCCCAAGACAAGGATATCTATATAACTTGAATGATTTGAGACAAATAGCGTTGGTTTGGCCTCTGAAAGAGCCCCCTTGATAATGAGCTGGTGTCCAATGCACTTGCGCCAAGAAGAGAGATAAAAGCGCCCAAATCGGAATCCTAATGGCTGATTAATTTTAAGCAAAAGCCAATAGACAGGGGTATAGGTAAAAAAAACGAGAATAATCAAAAAAAATCGCCAGATTGCTAATCCATATGCACGGTGCATTACACTTCCTCATCGACAAGAGTTGTCGTATATCGCTGGGAATATCGTTCTGTTACGGTTTCTCTTTTGACAATGACACACACATCTATGGAGTTAAAACTAGGATCAACAAAAGCCCCTTCTCCGATAAAGCCCCCAACACGCAGATATCCTTTGACAAGAGGGGGTAACTCTCGCATGGCCTCTTTTTTATCAATCTCCGCTTTGGGGATTAAATTCATTTCTTGATAGCTATGAGCCAATGCTTTGGTTCTCAGCTCGGGAGGGGGCATATGATGGTGATAAAGATAAGATAAAGCTTGACGGTATTTTGACACATCCGTTCCAATAAAGCTCGCACAGCCAAAACACAGAGAGACTTGATTGAGCTGAATATAAGCCCCAATTCCACGCCACAAAAGTTGCATCGTAGGTTTGGTTCGATAATCCTTGTGCACACAAGATCGGCCTAATTCCATAATTTGTCCAGGATATGCTATTAAATTACTGATATCGAATTCAGTCGATGTATAATAGCTTCCATAATGAAGGGCTGCTTCTCGTAGCATAAAGCGATAAGTTCCAACGATTTTATTTCTAGTATGATCAATCACCAGTAAAACATCACAAAAATCGTCAATACGAGCGACATCCCGCTTTAAAAGCCCCATTGTTTCATCAGGTTGGGCGCCACATTCTTCGTAAAACACTTCGTATCGCAAAAGCTGTGCTTCTTTTATGTCTTCTTCGGATTGCGCAAGTCGGACTTCTAAAGCCCCTGACTTCAACAAAGGAAGGGTTTTTGAAAAGCGATTAAAGGGGCTGAGTGCGGTATTAGGCATCATGATATTCTATATTTCTCTTCATCCTTTTTTAAAGAACTTCATGTCATTCAAGTCAGGAATCGACTAGATGATGCCCTAAATTTTGTGTCATTTTGTTGTGGAGGGCTTCGATACTTTTATCATGAAATTCAATAAGTTGACTCGTGTAGTGCCAATTAAATAGTGATGATGCTTCATCATTTGACCTATCATCTCTAAATTTATGTTGGCCCAAGATATGTGTTTCTTCAAATAAGCGCAAGGTCTGATAAACAGATGTAAGGCTAATTATCATGGAAATGTGTATAAACGGTCCTTGCGAGAATTTGTGATCTCGATAAAAAACAACACCGATGCCATGTGAAAAAAGCATCGGTGTCGAAAATAATATGTTTTAAGCCGCAATCTTGCTACGACGTGTACCAAGGCCAATATCTTTAGCCAGGTTACTGCGACGCTTTGCATAATTTGGGGCAACCATAGGATAGCTAGAGTCTAGACCCCACCTTTCCCGATATTGATCGGGGGTCAAATTGTAGGCTGTCTTTAAGTGACGCTTAAGCATCTTTAACCGGCGTCCATCTTCCAGGCAAACGATATAATCTGGTTGTACAGACTCTTCAATGGAAACAACTGGATTTGGGCGATCTTGAAGCATGAAGGACTTCCCAGAGCCAGCACTACAGAGGCTACGATGAACTTGTTGAATGAATGCAGGAAGCTCTGCAACTGCCATTTCATTGTTTGAGACATAGGAAGCCACAACTTCAGCCACCAATGCCATAATATCTAAAGATTCATTTCTATCAGTCATTTTACACCTTTCTTTACAATAAACTGTGATTGTTCTATATTACATTTAAAAAAAACAATCAAGACTTTTTTTATATTTTTCCAAAACTTTAAAACTACCTAACTATTCATTCCGCAACCAACAAGTTACCCCTTGAGTCAAGCACAGATCAGTTTTGTCAAAGAATCGTTTTTAGAGCTTGCTTATACGAATTTTTTAAAAAAAATAAAAGCAGGAATAGGTAAACCTTTTTGTCTTGGATAATAATGAGGGCGTTTGCCTAATAAAAGGAAGTGATTTTTTGTGTAAAAGGCCTGAGCTTGAATATTATCCTCGGCAACTTCAAGGAAGAGCTTCTGGATATTTTTTTTCGGTAAAATCTCATTGAGAGCTGATAAAAGAAGACTTCCTCTTCCTTTGCGTTGGTGGGGAGAAGCGACAACGAGGGTTAAGATTTCAGCTTCATCATCAACTTCTCGCCATAAAATGTAGCCAGAAAGGTTGTGGCTTTCTTCTATTTTTAATCCATGAACCAATGGATTCACGAGGAATTCTTGAAAGTCTTTTTCTTTCCATCCCTTAAAAAAAGCTGCTTGATGAAGAAGGGCTGCCTGTTCACAGTCATTACGAGTTAGAGGGGTGATGTACATGAGTCTTTACTATAGGTCACATCTGGTTCTCTAACATAAAAAGGGGAGGGTTCTGAAGC
>DATKTE010000179.1:0-2126 GCA_035531295.1 Alphaproteobacteria bacterium | reverse complement strand
GGAAGATGTAACCAAATATGATATTCTCATAGCTTCGGAAGATCAGGAGATGATTGATGGTAATTCTTGGTTCTTATTAAAGGAGAAGGAAACCGGTAATCTTTACGAAAATCATGCTGGTCATGATTCCTGCTGCGGCTTTGAAGAACAATGGGAACCTGAAGAAACTACATTGGAATATCTTAAATCAGAAAACCATTTTTATTTATGTGGTTTTTCAAAAGAAGATTATATGTTAATCATGTCATTTATAAACAATATTAAAGAATAACAAACTTAAAACCAAAGGAGAATTATCAAATGACATGAGATTGGTAACTGATGGCGCAAAAGTAATGTGCATTGATGGAAACAGGCTGTTACAGATAAAGAAACGGGGGTGATACAATGATAGGATGAGATCGGAAAAGAACTGATATGATGCGATTAGAATTGGACAGATGGGACGATATGAGAAATGAAGAGACGGGATGCGACACGATTTATTATAAGGTTTGACGAAAAAGGAGTACACAATGTATACAGCAATAGCTAAGTTAGAAGGTGTACCATTATATCAACAAGGGCGTTATCACAACACACCTAAACTGGAAAGAGAAGGTTACGAAGATTACGAGAAAAGAACATGGATCGAAAGGGCGCACTTTACACCCGATGGGCATGTATTTATACCACCCATGCAGTTAAAATTGTCTTTAGAGGCGGCGGCAAAGTACGTTAGCAGGCAAATTCCAGGCAAAGGCAAAGCAACTTATACGAAACATTTTCGAAGTGGTGTTATGGTTTTTGATCCTCTTGTTTTGCCCTTAAAGAGAGAAGACATTAAAGAGTATTGGGTGCATGTGCCTTCTGACGGAGTAAAAGGTGGGGGAAAGCGTGTTCCTAAATGCTTCCCTACAATAGAACATTGGGAAGGAAACGTTGAATACAATGTGTTTGACGAAACCGTCACACTTGAGGTATTGAAAGAACATCTTGAGGAAGCCGGGCGCTTCATTGGCATAGGAGTATTCCGTCCGGGGCAAGGTGGTTATAACGGAAGATATAAAGTTCACAGCGTCAAAAAAATGGCGTAACATAAAACGCGACGTGCCAAGAACAGACGTGACCTGAAGTGAATTAACATGATAAGATATGATATGATAAAATAACACACAAATCATTGCAATGCGTCAAGCGAGAAAGTTTATTAACATGATAGCATTCGATGGGATAAGATATAATTCGACGGGAATGGACAGAAAGAGCAATGACCAGATATGATAAGAACAAAAAAGGAGAAATAACAATGAGTAAAACTATTTCGGAACGGAGCCATAAGACAGATATGCTTGTTAATTTTCTCCGGGAAACCACTCCCGGTCAAAAAATAACTTATTTGGCACTGTCGGCTATCATTAACAACGAAAATGTGCAAGAAACTGGCAGAGCTTATTTGACTTCCGCAAGACGCATACTTTTAAGAGAAGATCGTATTGCCTTTGACACTTTGCGAAACGAAGGTATACTGCATCTGGAAGACAAGGATATTATAAATTCCTCAATAGATATAGCAAGAAAAAAAATACGGCAGACTACACGCAAAAGCCTCAAGCGTTTGCAATGCGCCGACAGGGGAAAGGCGAAAGGAGCGCTGGGGAATACTTATGATTCAGGGCTTGTATTTCTCGGCACACTGAGCGTATTTACTCTCAAATCAAGCGTGAAGAAAATAGAACATAAGGTGGCACAATCTCATCTTAAATTATCAGCTAAACAGACGTTTGAACTCTTTGCATCAAAAACATAGTATGATACATGACTTGATAAGCCATGATGGGACTCGATGAAACATGAAGCGTACCGATAGGACAAGACATGAAAATACAAACAAATTATATTCCTTAAAAAAGGAGATTCATCTAATGACTGACAAAACAACTGACAAGATCGAACATCTCAAGTTAGTAGGAATCTACCATCAGAATTTTATGGGATTGCAAGCTGGAGAAATTGAATTAACCGGGAAAGAGAATGTATTCGTTGTGTCTGGGGGAAACGAAGCCGGGAAATCAAGGCTTATCAGCACGATACCATTTGCTTTAGGCTCAAAGGCTATCGAAGATGCTGTCACAAAAGGGATGAAG
>DATKTE010000178.1:0-3699 GCA_035531295.1 Alphaproteobacteria bacterium | reverse complement strand
AAAGGTGCGGGTTTTACAGATAAAGTAAGCCGAAGTGTGATTCAAACAGGTGTCTCTACGGGATTCAATGCCGTGACACAAGATCTAGGCTCTAAAGAAGCCCTATTTCAAATGCTGGCCAATGTGGGCGCAAACATTGCTGGGAGCATGGCAGCGGAGGGAATTGGTGATCTGCGGGTCGATAAGCAAATTAATGGGCTGACCCAAACAGGGGGGCATGTGGTCTTGGGGGCTCTGGTAGGTGCAGCCTCCAACCTTAAGGACCCATTGAAAGGGGCTATTGGAGGAGGAATGGGCGCCGGCATTGCTGAGGGAATCGCCGGAAACCTTCCCTCTTCCCTTTCTGATGAGCGTCGGTTGGATCTTGCGGTTCTGGGAGGAGGCATTGGAGCTTTCATAGCGGGAGGAGATGTCAATGCGGCAGGCGTTGCAGGAACAATTGCGGTTGAGAATAATTGGGAGAAGCATAAAGATGTTCCTTCTGAAAGGCCAGCTTTGGATAGGGAAAACTATGATACTCGTGAAGCTGGAGAAACCAAGTCAAAAGAAAGCTTTGTTGAAGACTATATCACCTTAGCAAGCCCTCACTGGCCTCCTTCTGAAAGCGAGTTTAATTACTTAACTGGCAGAGGAGAGGTAGTCTATAACAATATTCAACTTACGAGAGGTCCTACCACCCCTCAAGGTCAAGTTGCAGAAGTCTTTACGGACTTTGCCGTTGGAGGGGGCGGAAAGACGTTTGCCAAAGGGGTTACCAAAGCTGCACAGCCTGTCTTTAATGCTGTGGAAAAAACTCTCCAAAGATTTATTCCCCAAGCTGAAAAGACTGTAATAAATCAAGTAAAGAAACCGACAATACCTAACACAACGGGATCGAATGGTCATAGACCCCCATTCAACCCTCAAGCTCCAAAGACAGCGCCTCCTGCGGCCCCTTCACAGCAAAAAGTCTATCGAGATTCTTCCCGAGCACCGTCTCCTCTGCCGGCGAATATGAATGCTGTGCCTGCGATCAAATCAACTAAAAAACCCGTTCGTGAGATGAACAATCAAGAGTTTGTTCAAGAACTTGCCAATCGAACAGAAAAGAAAGTTGGAGGAACAGGAGCTGTTGCTGGAACAAAAAAACATACGTATGCTAAAAAGTTAGGAGAGAGAGCACAAGACAGGTTTGGTGAAAGAGGGCTTGAGTTTGAGCAGGGTTATAAAAATGGTAGGCACCTTAAAAAAGGTGAATCATCCAAAGGAAGTACGCGTTTAGATGTTTATGATAAGACTGAAAACGTTGTGTATGATTATAAATTTGTAAAAGAGCCAGGGAAGGGCTTAAAACCTGCTCAAACAAGTAAAATACAAAAACAGGGTCCAATAAAGGTTAAACGGATTATTGAAGTCAACCCCGTTAAGAAAGGTAAGTAAGTATGTATAAGCCAAAATTTGAAAAACCTAAAATTACTCCCTCTTTTAAGAAGAGGATTCTTCGAGATTGGAATACATGCTTTCCGAGCTTGTTACCTGATGGAACTTTATCGTTAGGCAGACGTGTAGGGCCCTTACTTTTATCTGTGGGCTTTGATGTTTCTCGTGGGAGAGAGGATTATGAACCTGGAGTTGGTGTTCATAATCTTTCGAATTCATTAGATTTTCTCACTAGTACTTTAAATACGAATTTAAAAGGATCTCCAAGTCACATAACTGTTCGGGCCCATGAAGAAGGAAGATACATTGAAGCTGCAGAGAGAATGAAGCAACAGTCTCCCTTGCCTTTAGAAGGTCCAATCACCTTAAATATGATCGTTGGGGCTTATGAGAAGTATGTAGAAAAAGAGGGATCTTCGGTAATTGATTTACTTCAAGATCCAGCCCTTATTGCCGCTTGGGCTGAGCAAAAAGAGAAAGCAGAAAAGGCTTTACGATGGGGGTATGAAGAGTTTGCTAAGTGGGAACCCGAATGGAGAGAACGATATGGTGGACTGGAAGGATGGTATAAAGATATGCAAGAACGAATCTCAAATCCTGCAAAACTCCGTGCGATTGCTGAAGAGCAAGCGATTTTCCATAAGGTGGATCATATTCCGATGGAAGAACTGGTTATAGATTAAAAGTTTGGCTTTTTGATAACTAGCTAAACGCTCTCTGCCTCGATGATCTCAGCTGCCGCCTCGACATTGTTGTCCCAAACGGCTCTCTCCCTTCTTTCCAATGGGGGGAGCTTTAAGAAAACCCTGAAAACATTGGGCTCCAAACAAAGTCTGTGTACCTTGGGTATGAACGTTGCGAGTGCGGGGATTTTGTGCGGGATAGGGGTCCCTGGCCAACCTTTAGGCTTCGAGGAACATCTCTATAAGAACGTGGCAAATACGGCCGTCTCTGGAGGTTGCTCTGCCATTCAAGGAGAAAAGCTAGAGTTCAAGCAGCTTGCTCTAGGGATTGCTGTGAATACTGTTGGGGGCATGATCGCCAACCGACTTGGCCAACAAGGTCATTACGATGGCGAGCTCGATTATGTCTCCCACAAAGCCCTCCATACTCTATTAGGAGGAGCGATGGGAGCCGGCATTGTCAGGCGGCAGTAAAAGGGCACGATTGCAGGGGTCATTGGGGCCCTGGTTGCTGAATTCATGACCATCTTAATTCTGTTTCAATTCAGTCATTACAGAACTTTTAAATTATAAGTCCTGAGGGAGCGCAAGCCCCGCTTTTGGAATTACTTTTTGCTCCCAAACTCCTCTGTGGATTTTTTATAATCCGCTGAGTTTTTTAATGTTTTCATATACTTAATTGGCCTTCTGAGGGATTTCTTAAAAACTAAATCATTGAACCCTCCACGAGCACCGCAGTGATAATCTCTACAAGGATTTCCCCCATAAACACCATCTTTGAGCATGACGCCATCAACTGTCGGTTCAATTTTCAAACTACATATGTCTTCCGAATCACCTCTAAAAAGAAAGGCTTTGTCTTTAATATATTGAGCTATCCCATGTAATGTGCATGTATGACCATTATAAAATTGAAGATTCAATTTAAAATAAATAGCGTCTTTGGCGACTCTAACAATTTCGAAGATATTTTCAGACTCATAAGACGTGCCATCCACTAACCCGTTCTTAAATCTATGTTTGTAGACACCCTCAATCTGATCAATCATAGAAGATGCTTCATCTGGATTCCCAGGTTCTTGTGATCTTTTGTTTTCTTCTATGACCTTTTTTTCTAAATTTTCTAATGCATTTATTTTCTTTATGTATTTTTCTTTAAAGCATTCTCGCTGTTCTTGTTTGGAGCTCTCACAAAATTGCATGGTTTGCGTTCTCCAATCATTAATAAGCTGATCGGTGGAATTTTGGTTTTTTAAGGTATCGATTCGATCTGCTAATTCTTTAAGCTTTTTATCCAAGCTCTGAACGTCTGCGCTTGTGCACCAACTTATCACTGTGGGAGAAGAAGTCGCATAGCACTGTTTGAGAAAAACATTATAATCAACCGGATAAGGCGTATGTGTTCTCAAAGGATATTTGTCCATGAATACATGAGCCACATCTGAAGTGCAGAAATCTCCGCAAGCCTGACCACTGTATTTCACATGTAAAAACGCACCATTCCCCGTACCAGACATGGAAAGTTGAAGCTTGCAATCAACTTCCTTTCCATCATAGTTCAGCACAGTGGCGTCGGCTGCAGTAGCTGATGAAATGT
>DATKTE010000177.1:0-3518 GCA_035531295.1 Alphaproteobacteria bacterium | reverse complement strand
TTCAGACTGTCTTGCAGCATCACTATTTGAGATAAAAGATAGTTTAATTTACGATGGAGATTTTAGTGCGACTCAGTTAAAAAACAGTAAGGATGATTTAACGCTTGCTATCAAGAACCTGGAACTGGTTAAGCAAGAACTAAAGAATTAAATGGTTAATCTGTAGTATTCTTTTTACAAGAGAGCGAACGCTATGATAGACCTGATATCTTATCAGATGAACAGCTGACTTACAGGATTGCCTGGATCAGTCGTTGCCTTATATAATGATCTTAGATAAGATTTTTGATACTGGAAGGAGTCAGTCTATTCATGAGGGTTTTACGCTCAAAGCCTATCTCCAACCTCTCGTTGAGGAGGAGGGTTAAATATGGCTGAATCATTAATGCGCGAAGAAAAAGTAGTCAACGTCCAGGGCATGACGTGCGAACACTGCGTCAAGCATGTGACTAAAGCATTGGAAAAGCTTCCTAGTATCGAGCAGGTCAAAGTATCTTTAGAAAATTCCCAGGCCTCGTTTAATTATAGCCCGTCCCAAGTCACGCTTGCAAATATTCGCACAGCGATTGAGGACGCGGGATATTCGATGGAAAATGCGGAAAATGTGCCGGAGAACAAAGAATCAGGAAGTGTTGCGCCAGAGGACAAAGAAATTGGAAGTGCTGATGAAGCGGTAACTGACGAACAAAAACAACAGTTTAAGATTTCGGGAATGACGTGTGCCAACTGTGCCTTAGCGACTGAGAAAAAACTGAAAGGCACACCCGGCGTACAACATGCTGCGGTGAATTTCGCCAATGAAACGGTTACGGTAGAATTTGACCCCAAGGCAACTAATATGCGCAAAATTTTTGAGCAGGTTCGCGATGCTGGGTATATTCCTTTAGATAATAAGGCAGACAATCAAGAAGACCGAACCGCCCTCAAACAACGGAATTGGCTGATTTTTAGTGCGGTGCTTGCTTTTCCCCTCATACCCCTGATGTATCTTCCAATGTCCATAACTCAACTATATACCATGCTCGTTTTAGCGACAATTGTTCAGTTCTCTGCAGGTTGGACCTTTTATCGTGGGGCTTACCACTCCTTGAAAAATCACTCATCGAACATGGATGTTTTGGTCGCACTGGGGATTACCGCGTCGTATGGTTATAGTGTAATGACAACCTTTCCCAACATTTTCTTCGCAGGGCCCACCTTTTTTGATACATCCGCTTTACTGATTGTGTTTATACGATTTGGAAAATATCTTGAAGCGAAAGCGAAAGGTCGAGCAGGTCAGGCTTTAAAAAGCTTACTCGAACTTCAGGCAGATAAAGCGCGTTTACTAATCGACGGGGAAGAAAAAGAAGTTGCTGCCTCGGATGTTAAAATCGGGGATATCGTAATCGTAAAGCCAGGTGAAAAGATCCCAGTTGATGGGGATATTATCGAAGGACAAGCCAGTATTGATGAGGCGATGGTGACAGGGGAATCCATTCCGATCGATAAAGGCGTGGGCGATCCGGTCATTGGCGCAACGGTCAACCGTTCGGGTAGTATCAAGGTGAGAACATCAAAAACAGGCAAGGATACGATGTTGTCAGGGATAATTAAAATGGTTGAAGACGCTCAAGGAGTTAAACCGCCCATCCAACGGCTTGCAGATACGATCTCCAACTATTTTGTACCCACGGTAGTTGCGATCTCCGTGATTACCTTCTTAATTTGGTATTTTGCTTTGCATAGTACGTTCGCCTTCGCCTTTACCGCGGCGATTGCGGTCTTAGTTATTGCTTGCCCTTGTGCATTAGGACTCGCAACTCCAACCGCCATTATGGTGGGCAGTGGCGTAGGATTAAATCGCGGGATCTTGTTTAAATCGGCCGCGGTGCTTGAGAGCATTGCGAATCTTCAAGCCATTGGCTTTGATAAAACAGGGACGCTGACCAAAGGAGCGCCGGAAGTAACGGATATTATCCCATATGCCTCGCTAAACCGAGAAGACGTCTTAACAATTGCCGCCGCCGGAGAGAATCCATCGATCCATCCCTTGGCTCAGGCTGTCGTTTCCCAAGCGAAGAAAGAAAATCTCAAGATTCAAGAGGTCTCTAATTATCTAGAAGAAAGTGGATATGGCGTTGTTTGCACCTATGAAGGAAAATCGTTACTGATCGGAAATATTAAACTGATGAACAAGTATGACGTGGACGTTCAGGAAACGGAACAGGACTTCCAGCGCCTAGCCGAAGCGGGTAAAACAACTAGCTTTATTGCTTTGGACGGCCGAGTTATTGGCCAGCTTGCTCTCGCTGATGTGCTTAAAGAGAGTACGAAAGAAGCTATTGCTCGCCTTCAACAGCTCGGTCTCAAGACCTTCATGATCACTGGGGATAATAAAAAAGTGGCGAACGTTGTTGGCCAAGAAGTCGGTATTGACGAAATAATTGCTGAAATCTTACCGCAGGATAAGATCAATATCATTAAAAAATATCAAGATCAAGGGCTTAAAGTCGCCATGGTGGGCGATGGGATTAATGACGCCCCGGCTTTAGCCCAAGCCGATATTGGGATTGCCATAGGTTCAGGAACGGATGTTGCCAAAGAGACGGGAGACATCGTCCTCGTCCGCAATGACCTACTCGATGTTGAACGTGCAATACGCCTGGGGCGTAAGACACTCGGAAAAATCAAGCAAAATCTTTTCTGGGCATTGATTTACAATATCATTGGGATACCAATAGCGGCCGGTGTGCTCTACCCTTTAACCGGTACACTTTTACCGCCGGAGTGGGCTGGTTTGGCCATGGCTTTCTCATCAGTGTCGGTTGTCACGAGTTCCCTCATGTTAAGAGGCTATGATAGAAAATTGGTGAATTAGATGGTGAACTGTTTGATTTTCTCTGAAGTTATTCGTCTCTGGCTTCCGTCCTCTGACTTCTAACTTCCGACTTGATTAAGGAGGTGAAAAAGATGAGCCAAACCACACTTAAAGTTGATGGTATGACCTGTAACCATTGTAAGATGAGAGTTGAAAAAGCACTCCAAGGGGTTAGCGGTGTCGAAGGCGTTCAAGTGGATCTCGCTGGTAAAGCAGCTGTTGTATCAGGAACCGCAGATCGCACACAACTGATTAAAGCCGTTGTAGAAGCAGGTTATTCTGCAGAATAACATTTTGCCCATCCATCGTAAAAATCAAGAGATCTCCATTGTGGGGATCTCTTGATTCTTTTTTTGTATATAAGGTAAATAATTTATTAATCATCATTTTTGGGGGTTGTGCTGTTTGACCTCTAGGGAAGAGTACAAAGTACCTTCCCGAAGCTTGCAGAATAACTTAAAGGCAAAAGGTTTTTAAAAGGAGAGATCGAAATGACTCCAATATTACAAACCCTTCACCATTGTCAAGTTACCTGTGAACACATGACTATCATGCTCAGCAGGGGGCAGGATGTTCATTTACGGGTAAGGCAGCTCGAATTGCTGCGTGATTGTGCGGACATTTGTGCCTATACCCAGAAATTCGTTGCCCGTCATAG
>DATKTE010000176.1:0-2734 GCA_035531295.1 Alphaproteobacteria bacterium | reverse complement strand
TTGATGAGAAAAGTCCTTGACTCCTTCTTTGTCACGGGTAAAAGCTTTTCTTATTCCTCGATTCTTATTCGCGGGGCGGGGCAACCCATTCGCGGATTTGGAGGCACTGCCTCTGGGCCTAAAATTTTATGCGACGGGATAGATCTGATATGTGAGGTACTCAAGGGGCGGGAAAAGAAAAAAGTCAGGTCACTCGACGTCTTGGATATTTGCAATATCATCGGCAGCATTGTTGTGGCTGGCAACGTGAGGCGCTCCGCTGAGTTGGCCATCGGTGACCCTGATGATTATTTGTTTATCCGCGCCAAGAATTGGAGTGGCGGCAAGATTCCCAACTGGAGAGACAAGTCAAACAATACCATTCAGGCCGATACGTTCGACCATATCAGCAACGAAGTCTGGAACATAGGGTACGAAGTTGACTCCAAGACTGGCGTAGCCAAGGGAGAGCCCTATGGGTTTTTTAATCTTCCCCTTGCTCAAAAATACGGAAGGCTAAAAGACCCGCCGCAAAAGGATACATGCGAAGGGCTTAATCCCTGTGGTGAAATTGTTCTGTCCAGTCACGAATGTTGTAACCTTTCAGAGCTTTTTCTTCCCAATATAGAATCCGAAGAGGAATTATTTACATGTGCCAAGTTATTGTACAAAACCCAGAAAGCCATCGCCGCCATGGATTTTATCCATGAGGAAACCAATGAGGTTGTTCATAGGAATATGAGGCTCGGCATGGGGGTTACTGGCGTATGTGAAGCTCTGGACAAAATTGATTGGCTTGATAAATGTTATATGAATTTGAGAGAATTTGACAAGAAATGGAGCAAGAAGCGCGGTTGGCCGCAAAGCATTAAATTAACTACCGTGAAGCCCTCTGGCACCTTGTCTCTCTTAGCTGGCACCACCGCTGGGATTCACCCCGCCTATTCCAAGTATTTCATTAGGCGGGTGAGGCTTTCCAGCACCGATCCTCTGGTCAAAATATGTCGCGATCTTGGCTACTACACTGAATTTGTAATGAAGCTCGACGGTTCGCCCGACCACTCTGCCATTGTCGTGGAATTTCCGTGCAAGTCAAGTGATAGCGCTATTTTGGCCGAGGACATGGGGGTGATAGATCAACTTAATCTCGTGAAAAAGATGCAGGAATGTTGGGCGGACAATTCTGTTTCCGTCACGGCCTACTATGATAGGGATAATTTATCGAAAATCAAGGAATGGATGCGCGAAAACTATGAAAAAAGCATAAAAAGCGTCTCTTTTTTATTGAAAGACCATCACGGTTTTAAGCAAGCCCCCTATGAGTCCATTGACGAAAAAGATTATTTACAAATATCCAGACGAATAAAGCCTATTAGCATCTCTAATAGATCTGATTTTGGAGATAATACCCTTGATGGAATTGAATGTGACGGCGGCGCATGTCCCATAAAATAGGTGTAATTCTCGTTAGAAATGAGAATAGCCCTATTAATTATATTTTTGAATGTTTTTGTTACCTTTGGACCTACTATATCTGCGGTCAATTTTGATGGTTACAATCCCGAACAGGAAACTGGGGCCGCCAAGTTTCATATTATTCCCGATGGGATTATTGAGAAGATAGGCCGCGAGTATAAAATCGATGACATCCCCCCGCTGGAGTATAGCAAGTCGATTCCTTGGGGGGAGATTGGCTTTAAGGCATCCGCGACGTTTTTTCGAGACGGTAAATACGTCACTCCCACCCACGAACACTTGGAGATGTTTATCAACTGGTGGCGCGGCTTCATCTTGACCGAGAACGTGGCATACATAAAAGACGCCTTTGACTGTGATAATTTTGCCAACCTGTTCAAGACCCTGTATACTCTTTCGTCTCTAAGAGCTGAAGAGAAGGTCGAGGCCCAAGTCTTGGTCGGGACTATTATCGTTAAACAGGAAAAGGAATTTGCCTTTGTCTATGGAGGCTCTTTTGTATGGCATATGTTGAATATAGTTCGAACCGAAAAAGGGTGGTTTGTAGTCGAACCCCAGAATGGATTTTTTATTTCCTTAGAATATTATCCCAACTCAAAAACTATAGTTTCAGCATATTTTTAGTCACTGACAAAGGATGGATTGCTGATATTACAACTAGTTAATTGTGGAATTTTAGTTGGAGTTTTTTATAATATGGCATGAAGAAAGTGATTATCACTGGTGTCACTGGTCAGGATGGGAGTTTTATGGTTGACTATCTGCTTAAGAATACCCCGTATGAGATATACGGCGGCGTTCGCAAGGTCAGTGTCCGTAATAATGACAACATAGCCCACATTAATTCGCCTCGATTCAAACTTATAGATTTGGATGTGACAGACTTTGCTAATGTCTCTGGGGTAATTGAGGAATATAGGCCAGATTATTTTATTAATTTTGCCGCCAATTCGTTTGTAGGCAGCAGCTGGACCATGCCCCAAAACCACATGGATACTAATTGCATGGCCGTTCTCCACCAACTTAATGCTATCCGCAGGTATGTTCCCCATTGCCGCTACTATAACGCTGGGTGCTACTCTTCTGACACAAAAATAGTTACCTTAGACGGGTTGAAAACCATAGAAGAGGTCAATATTGGAGATTTAGTTGTTTCTCTTAACCCCAAAACGCAAGCGGTAGAATACAAAAAAATAACCAAATTAATCAAATATCACCATCAAGGTAAAATGTTGAACTTTAAAGGCAGGGGTAAGGATATTTTAGTCACTCCCAACCA
>DATKTE010000175.1:0-3313 GCA_035531295.1 Alphaproteobacteria bacterium | reverse complement strand
CGAGGCTCAAGATGATTATCCATCTAGAGCCTCGTTTATTTCTGATAAGTATCTAAATCACTTTGTAACTACTGGCGGTGTGGTGGCAGGTTTTGTTGGCGCAATTTTTTCACCAAAAGCATCATGCCTATTTCCGCCACGCATACCCATACCCATATCTCCCGGCACGAAGGTACCATTAGCCATAGCCTCAGCTTGCACTTTTAACTGTGCTTTCGCTGCGTCACTCCAAGTTTGAATTTGCTCCGCTGTCAATTTGCTATTGCTCTTCATAGCATCTACTTGAGCTGTTAATCGAGCCTGTGCTTTCTCAGTCCATGTTTTAATCTGATCAGCAGTCATGGGTTGACCGTTATTGAATTCCTTGCCTTTAAACGTACCCTTATTATCCATTCCCTTACGCATGCCTGGACCGAAAACTTTACCATCCGCTAAAGCTTGGTCGCTAGATTGTTGGCGTTTGTCGATAAATTTCTTCATCGCGTCCGCTTGTTCTGAGGTTTTAAGCCCGGCCGCCACTTCTTTGTCTACAATTTGTTTTTGAATTCCAAACATCTGCTGAGTCAAGGCCTTGATTTCAGAGAGTTTGTCTGGATTTGTAGCGCCAAAAGCTACCGTTGCTCCCCCAACCACTAGTACAACACTTAGTACACCTGCGGCGAGTTTCTTCTTCATACAATTCCCCCTTAAACATCGTTACCGATCAAAGTTCGCAATTTTCCTGACCAGTACACTGTTAGCATACCCTTCAATTATGTTTAAACTGTGAAATGGTTTTTAAGAAGTTGTGAGCTTTTAGTAAAGAAAATACCCCTTTACCTTTACCTTTTCCTTTATCACTTAATATCATATCGCCGCATTTTTTCGTAGAGCCAGGAACGCGAAATCCCCAAGAGCCGGGCAACCTCCGACTTGTTGCCCTTCATTTTCAATAAAGCCTTTTCCAATGTTTCTTTATCCAAGTGCTCATGAGCATTTTCTAGGTTCCAACCCTTCTCAGATGGTAAAGAGACTCCTAGTTTCTGTTCCCTGAGGTAAAAAGGCAAATCCTCAAGTTCCAGCATATCCCCAGATGCAAAATTGACCGCCCTCTCAATCACATTTTTCAGTTCCCGCACGTTCCCCGGCCAACGATGACCGATGAGAATTTTGCGTACGGCTGGTGAAACGCTGGTAATCTGTTTGCCGAAATCTTGATTTAGTCGTTCCAAGAAAACGTGAACAAGGGGAATGATGTCTTCCGACCGCTCGCGCATAGGGATAATATGGAAATTAATCACATTGAGTCGGTAATAAAGGTCACTACGGAACTCGCCGCATTCCACCTTCTGGATGAGGTCCTTGTTGGTAGCTGCAATAATCCGGACATCCACTTTCACTGATTCATTGCTCCCTACTGGCTCAAAGCTCTTATCCTCCAACACCCTTAGGAGCTTACTCTGCAAATTAAGAGACATGTCTCCTATCTCATCCAGAAAAAACGTCCCTCCGTTAGCTATGGCAAATTTACCAGCTTTGCCCCCTCTTTGTGCCCCAGTGAACGCCCCGCTTGCATACCCGAAGAATTCTGATTCCAGAAGATTTTCCGGAACGGCGGCGCAATTGACCTTGACATAGGGGCCTTTACGGCGGGGGCTGGCCTGGTGGATGGCCTCAGCAAAGAGTTCCTTGCCTGTGCCACTATCCCCAGTCAGCATAATCGTGGAATTCCCCCGTGCAGCCATCTCAGCTTCTTGCTTTAAGCGGCGCATATCCTGGCTGACCGTGACAATTTGGTTGAAAGTTACAACTAATCTAGCAGTGCCCACTTTTTCCTTGTAAAATTTCAGCTCATGGTCCATCTGGGCTAGTCTCTCAGCAACATCTTTAACTTCTTCCAGCTTCTGAAAGACGATTTTTCCTACCGCCCCGATGATCTTGCCCTGGCGCACTATCGGTAGGCGGGAGACAATGTAGACTCGACCGTTAATGACCTGGATTTCATTAGTTTCCGCCATTCCCGTCTTTAATGTCCGGATAATCCGTGTATTTTCGATCACTTGATCTATAGGCCGCTGTAAAAGCTCTTTTTCCCTCTTACCAAAAAAGTGACATGCCGCCTCATTGACCAGAGTGATTTTACCCTCGTCGTCCACGACAAAAATCGCTTCGTAGGCAATGTTAGTTACAGTGAGCAGAGTCTCGTACAATCGCTTGGTCACATCTAATTCTAGGGCGACCTGATCTAAATCAGTCAACGCCTGAAAAACAATCAATGCCCCCGCAGCTTCGCCCACTGGGCTAATATTGCAAAGAACGGTCACCTTATTCATTTGAGTTTGCATTCCTACAAGGTGTTGCGACTGTTTGAGCACCATGCTCAGATCCACACTTGGAAAGACGCTGCCGAACAAACAGCCTTTGAGAGTCTCTTGCTTCAAACCAAGTATTTTCTCGCCTGAGGGATTCATCTGCTGAATGCGGTTGTTTCGATCAACGAAGATGAGCCCGTTGGGCATAGCCTTGTACACGGTATTGAGTTCGACAGCTAATTGTTCCGCTTCTTGGAATAGAGCCATAATCATATCTACCTTAGTAAAAATTCCAAGTGCTTTCCCCTCTTTATCTACGACTACGCCCGTTCCCACCGAGCTCTGTTTCGCCCGCTGTTCTACCTCTCTGAAAGGGGTGTTAATTTCTACTGTTACCACTTGGCTGGTGAAATGTCGCTGAATTGTTTCTGACGGTTCCGCTCCGGCCAGAAAGGCATCCAACACATTGGCTTTCGTAAAGATCCCGATCAGCAACCCCTCTTCATCCACCACTGGTAAGGCATCCAGCTTGGTCCAACGTAAAAGTGCTACCCCCTGCCCTAGATTATCCTGGGGATGGAGAAGCGGAACATCCCGTGTCATCATATCGCTCATTAGCATACTAGCTCACCTCTCTATAATACTGGAGAAGATAAGTTCATCTTCGTGGCCCTCTTGACAGGGTCCATCTCGTTTTATTTCTCCCCACCCATCAGTGATTCCTTTAATTTTCAGAACTTTCATGTTTCAATGAATTAGGACCCCTCGTCATTCGAGGGGCCCTAATTCATTATCCATTTATATTAACTTTATTCAGGGCATTGCCATTTTCTAACCGCTCAATCTCCTTCTCGGTGAACCCAGCTTCCTGCAAAACCTCCCTTGTCTGTTCTCCATACCCAGGAGGGGCCTGATCGGGAAACTCCCTTTCCTCCGGAAATTTGAGAGGATTTCCCACACTCTCTACGGTTTTGCCTTGAGGATGACTGAAGGAAATAAAAAGATGCCGCGCCTTAAAGATC
>DATKTE010000174.1:0-6257 GCA_035531295.1 Alphaproteobacteria bacterium | reverse complement strand
TATAAGCTCGTCTAACTTTGGAAGGAAGCGTTGTTTTATAAAATCTTTTGAAACAAAATGAGAAGAAATCACAACTGTAAATTGCCCCTCATCTTCAACAATTTTTCGGCCCGCATGATCCAGAGCTGCAAGAAGGGTTTTTACATGATCATCTGAATTTCTTAAGTACTCTATTGTATTGCCTTTGGGTTTTGATTTCTTTCCCTTTTGCTGTGCCTTTAGAGGGGGCCTTACACCACCTTGCAAATCATTTGAATCTTCTCTTTTAATTTTTGGAGGTTCTGTCTTCTTTCTTTCTCGCTTTGCTTTTATAGAAGCTATCTCTCTCTTTAACCGACTCCCCTCCTTCTTTCTATCCTGGGCGGAGTCTTTTGGTATTCGGGTGTTCCGATTTTTTTTTGAGACAGATATCGACCTCTTCTCTTCTTTCCCCTCCATCGCCTCAACGGGTAAAGAAGCCGACACAAAAAGAAAGGCCAGGGAAAAACCAATTAACATGTTGAATCTACGATACATAACATTCTCCAATTTTAAACAATAAAATATAACAAAACTAAGGGCTTGAAGAACATACTATCAAGAAGATCATTGGTCAATTCATGTCTAAGAATTAAAAAATAACGTAACCAGCAGCCGATAAATGATAAGAAGGATGGGCGAGTGCTAACGCTTCTAGTCGCTTAAATCGGTGATCGAGGTGGCGAGTCCGCCAAAGAGTCAGGTGAGGTGTATAGTTTTGAGAAGTCGTTTCCGTGTTTAGCTTCAACCGGCCTTCAGAAACGTCCTTCACCTTATCAAAGAGCCAAAGGTTAATATCTCTCAGTGGTGTCAATGACTTTTCTGTAGGCAAGAAGGCGACCACATGGCCAAAGAGATGGGCTGCCTTTTCAACCTCATAAGAGAGAGAAAGGGAATCAATATAAGCTTGGAGCTCATGAATTATTTTTTCTCCAAAAGCCCTCGATTCTTCTTCGGGAATCTTTTTTTCAATGAAGCCTATAGTGCAATGATATTTTCGCCTCTGCCTTTGATACCCCGCCTTTTCAAAAAGGTCATTAATTGCCTCTTGATCGCGTTGGGATACATTAATTTTGATGGCCATTGCGTGCATTTGTTTCGCCCTGCAGGAGAGAGCTCGCCTTCACCAAGGTTTCGGGGGGCAGCCTTCGCTGCTTAATCTTTCTTACTGGTTTACCAGCCGTAGCTGCGAAGCAGCGAAGGCTGGTGCCCCCTACGGGATTCGAACCCGTGTTACCGCCGTGAGAGGGCGATGTCCTAGGCCTCTAGACGAAGGGGACTTGAATTGCCTTGTACATTAAGTCTCGCTTTGAATCAAGACTCTTAAAAATTGCATTTGTAAAAAATTAACCTTTTTTTGTTATCCCTGATGAGAAAGCCCATTTTTCAAGGAGAAAATAAGCATGAAGTTTCTCATTATTTTAACCATGACCTTTATTTTTGCTCAATCTGCGAAAGCAGATGTACTTTCCTCATGTCAGAGCGACTGTTTTGAATCTAAGCAAAAATGTAATGCTCGTAAAATGCATACCTTCAACACTTGCCATCAAGATTTATTCGCTTGCCGCGCAAGTTGTGAGAGTGGCAAACCCCAAAAAACGTATGGAGCAGCTCCTATTGAAATCTCTTTTGTTCCAATTCTGCGCTAGGCTCCGCGACTTCGAGACGGGTTAATCCATAAGTTGCTCCAATAATAATTAGACTTCCGCATAGAGTCCATAGAGTGGGTAAC
Organism: Alphaproteobacteria bacterium; assembly: GCA_035531295.1. GTDB lineage: Bacteria > Pseudomonadota > Alphaproteobacteria > UBA9655 > UBA9655 > UBA9655. Next base: position 4,507 of record DATKTE010000174.1, on the reverse strand, counting down.
TCTTGAAAAAAAAGATATCCGACAGGAACTGCAAAAATCAAACGCGTATACTCAAAGGGGGCAAGATATGACGGGCTAGCATATCTGAGCGCCGTCACTGAACAATATTGAGAAAACACACCCAAAGCACCAATAGCCATCAGTGCAATAAGATCTTGTGGCCCCGGTGTTTTCCAAATACTCAGCACCAAAAGACCAGCGACAAAAGTCGTAACTGTATTGGCATATAACATGATAGTTAAGGTGCTTTCCGTACGAGAGAGGAGTTTTACGCAAATTATAGAACAGGCTGCAAAAAGATTTGCGAGTAGTTCTACCCATACCCCTGTGCTGATAGGCAGTTCATGAGGACGAACCATCACAATGACACCAATGTATCCAAATAGGATCAGGATCCATTTAGGCAACGATATGCTGTCCTTTAAAATCATCATGGAAAGAAGTGTTGTAAACAAAGGTCCTGTCATTCCAATAGACGTTGCCAATGCAAGCGGTAAATTCCGATAAGCGTAATAAGTGCACCCCATTGCAGCCCCAACACAAAGAACACGTGTTATATGAAGAACAGGCCTTGATGTCACAAATCCTTTGATCCCTGCCTGAAAGACAAAAGGGCTGAAGAGGATGAGCCCAAAGAAATACCGCATAAAAAGAACGATTATACTATCAACTTCAGGCGAGAGGGTTTTGGCAAAAGCCATGGCAGAACTGAAACTGAGTGCCCATAACAACATAAAAGCTGCACCAACAAGCTTTGGTGAGAACGCCTCGGCAAGCGCAGAAATTCGACTTTCACTCATGATCTTGTCCCTTCCTTTTTATTTATATAGGAAGGATTTAATAAATCACAAGCTTTACAGAATTTGAAACTGGCCCCGTCTAATGCGACCAAGTCAGGGCGAGGAAGTACGATCATATTACTTCCAAAACTGTTTCACGTGAAACATCTGCTCATTCACCGTCATTGCAAGCCTCCAACCACCCAAGAGGGGCAGAAAAGTTAGAAATGACTATTTTGGGGCGACTATTTTGAAGCGTGAAGTCCCAACACGGATCCTGTAGGATCAATGAAAACACTATAAAAACCTTCATCGCCTCCGAGAGCTGTGATGGGAACAATGATTTTTGCTCCTAATTCTTCTGCTTTAGCCGTGGACTTATGAATGTCATCCACATTCACAAAAGGTGTCCAACATACCGGTTCACCCTCTGCCGCCTTATGAATCCCCGCGATGGGTCCATCGCCTGCATCAATTTGAATGAAAGTTGCCCCCGACGATTCCAGGGTCTCTTCTTCAAATGACCAATTAAAAAGTTTGCCATAAAATTCTTTTGCCTTTTTAGGATCAGAAGAACCCTGTTGCATCCAACCAAAAGTATTTTTCATTAAATCCTCCCCTATTTATCTTTTAAATTTACAAAATGTTTTTATAATAATATACTTTATTACATAAGTTTAAAATAGACAATAGAAAAATTTGTAATTACTCACTCGTCCCGGCACGTGGAAAGTCGGTTTATTTTCCCTAATTGGTATTATAAAACTTTTTCTCAACCTGGGCTTCCCCCTTATCTCATGATTATCATATTTATAACGATTTCGTTTTGTAGGCTAAATAAATTCGTGTATACTTCTTGCTATGCTAAACATATATATAAGCGCCTTTGTCACTCTTTTTGTGATCGTAGATCCTTTATCGCTCCTGCCCCTTTTCTTATCCTTAACTCAGAATATGACAAAGAAAGAAACCAATTCAGCCATCACCCTGGCGTGTTGCGTTTCAGCAATTCTGCTTCTTGTTTTTTCTATCGGGGGAGAAATAATTTTAAAAACCTTAGGAATCAGCCGAGCAGCCTTTCAAGCAGCTGGTGGATTTTTGTTACTCATAGCGGCTATTGAAATGGTTATCGCTCAACGCCCTCAGATGTCTTCAACAACAGCTAAAGAGAACGAAGCAAATGAGGGCCAAAAAGACATAGCTGTTTTTCCTCTTGCAATTCCCCTGATTGCTGGTCCAGGATCATTGATCACCGTTGTTTTATTGGCCGGTCAAGAACACTTACCTTCTATTTTTCATCATATTATATTGGCCGGGATCATTGTAACCGTTATTGCCATTACATATTTGTTTTTGCGGGGGGCTCCTTATATTCAAAAAATATTAGGGATGACAGCGTCAAACGTCCTTACCCGTGTTTTTGGGATTATCCTCGCAGCCCTTGCCGCTCAATTTATTTTTAACGGGATCAAACAGGCTTTTTTTTAGAAAAGCTGCAGGCTAAACCTCTTTAATGGGGACTTCTTCTATATTTTGAAACGCTTTCATCCGCCCACAAATTTTATCCATGAAAATAGCAAGAGCTCCATTCGCAAGCACGTTTGTTACAGTAATAAAAGGATCCATTAAAAGATAAAGAGTCATTAACAGCCCACCCATAGAGTCTGTAAAACCAAAATTCCCTTCCAACAATACAGGGAATAATACAACGAGTTCTCCCCCAGGAACAGAAGGTACCCCAAATTTAGCAACCATGTAATACATGGAAAAGATAAGAAAAGTCCCGTATCCCATAGGCTCTAGACCATTCATAGCTAAGGCGACAGCCATTAATATAGGTATGGCTATTGAATCCCCCACATGATGAATATTAACGGTTGCTGGAATCATAATTTGAGCGAGCGCCTTGTTCTTTGTATTTTCTTCAGCTGCTTCTAACGTCAAGGGTAAGGTCGCCATGCTCGACATGGTAGAAAGGGCCACAAGACCGGATGGAAATGCATTTCCTAAAGATGTCCTTATATCTTTTAAGTTTCCAAAATTTGCTTTAACGTAAAAGAACACAACAGCTAAAAATTGAATAATCACGATCAAACCAATCATGGGACCATAGCCTGCAAATGTCTCAGCAAGTGATTCATCATGCTGAATTTTAAACAAAAAACCGACAACATAAAGAGGCACAAGAGGAATAAAAATCTTTGTTAAACCATTTTGGATGATATCTCTTAAAGAAGCCCCCCAAGCAACAAGCTTTTCATTACCCCAAAAAGCACCATAAAGTCCCACGATTGTACCAATGAGAAGAGCCTTATCTATACCAATGAGATGGGGATATGGAATTGTAAAAAATGGTTCGAGTGGTGAGAGAGTTGAAACAGCTTTTTGTGTGGCATTAGCAGCATGATACCCTAGATGGGGCAAGAAAATTTCCCCCGCAAAATAACCAATTTGCACAAAGATAAAGTTTGAGAGGACCACGAAGGTTAGAATCATCAAAATCAAAAGAGGCGCTTTTTTTTGAAACGCCGAAAGACATGCAAAAATGAAGGAAAAAACAATAAGGGGCATCACAAATACAAGGGTCTCTTTCAAGAAAATGCTTACTGTATAAAAGGCCCGCTGCACCCATATCGGAGCTAAGTCACCAAAAAACATAATTAAAACAATGGCAACTGCCAGCTTTATAATGAGTCCAAATTCTTTCATGTCTTATGTCTCCATAAAATTTTGCCTTAACTTACTCAAAACCCCGATGAATGAAAAGGATTTTATGCCTTTTAAGTTCTTGGAATTGACTTTTCCTCTCAAAACAGCTTATACACCTATTTAATATGTACATCGTTAGGAGATAGGCAAATGAAGCGCACTTTTCAACCCAGTAATCTTATTCGCAAGCGCCGCCACGGCTTTCGGGCTCGTATGGCCACCGTTGGAGGTCGCAAAGTCATCGCGCGTCGGCGGTCCAAGGGACGCGCACGTCTGAGTGCCTAGTCACCCCTTAGAGCGTCTTCGAAAACGTTCGCAATATTTAAATGTCGCAAAAGCAGGAGAACGTTTTGTAACTCCTGCTTTTATTATACAAATCTCGCAAAGGTCTCTCGAAGGCGCCTATCGTTATGGCATTACCGCAAGTCGAAAAGTAGGGGGCGCCGTCAAACGCAACCGTGCCAAAAGACGACTTCGGGCTCTTATTCACCAAATTCTGCCTGAGAAGGGACGTCCTGGATTCGATTACGTCTTTATCGCACGCATAGAAGTTTTAAGGCGCAATTTTGCCCTTATGGAACAAGAGCTCGAATCTGCACTAAAGCGATTGCATGAAAAACCATGAAAAGCTTAATAAATTTCCTCCTCAAAGCTCTTATCTATTTCTATCGCTATGCCATTTCCCCCTGGCTTCGTCCTCGCTGCCGATTTTTACCAACCTGCTCAGAGTATGCGCTTGAGGCCCTTAGGCGTTATGGCCCTTATAAAGGAAGCCATTTAGCCTTAAAACGACTGTGCCGCTGCCATCCCTGGGGTGACAGTGGTTTTGACCCGGTGAAGGATGAGGACAGCTAAAGACTAACCCGCAGAAATTTCGCTTAATAAAAAATTTTACTTGACATTTTAAGTATATTTAATAAATAACATCATATAATGTGTTTTTTAATTGATGGTAATTTAAGATGAAAAAGCAAATCAGTTTAGCAGCCCTAATAATTGTCATGAGTTCCGCCCTCCAA
>DATKTE010000173.1:0-3856 GCA_035531295.1 Alphaproteobacteria bacterium | reverse complement strand
GTGCCCTAGGGTGTGAACTCCTTCAAATTGCCGATCGGCAATTTGAAGGAGTTCACACCCTAGGGCACAGCAGTGGTTCAATTTAATTCTTGATGCTCTGGAGAGATTCCAAAAGGAATTTCTAAAATGAAGCTACTCCCGCTATTTTCTTGACTCTCTACTCTGATCGTTCCATCCATGATCGCAGCGAGACTCTTGGAAATAGCTAAACCCAATCCAGTACCGCCAAAGTTTTTCGTGGTCGAACTATCTGCCTGAGTAAATTTCTCGAATATGACATCAACTTTATTGGGAGGTATCCCAATCCCTGTATCTCTGACCACAAATTGCAAGAGTAGGCTACTCCCTTGGCGACTTAATAACGAAACATCGAGTTGTATTGATCCAACGTGTGTGAACTTAAGGGCATTACTTAGTAGATTATTCAGAATCAGCATAAGTCGATAAGAATCGCCAATTAGGCTGTCGGAAATTTCTTCCCTAACATTGTATAACACCTGCAGATTTTTCTTTTTTGCCTCAACAACAAAAGGAGTTATCGTTTCCTTAACAAGCTCTTTAATACTAAATTCTATAGCATCCAGTTTCACCTTGCCATCCTCTAGTTTGGAAAAATCTAAAATATCATTGATAATCTTCAGTAAGGATTTACCAGAGGTGATTATTATCTCCACAAAGTCTTTTTGTTCATCCGATAGCTCGGTCAATTGCAAAAGTTGTGCCATACCTAAAACCCCATTCATGGGTGTTCTTATTTCATGGCTCATATTGGCCAGAAATTCGCTCTTTGCGCGATTTTGCTTTTCTAGCTCTTTATTGGTACACATAAGTTCACGCATTAACCCTGTTTGTTTTTCATGCAGGCGAATATAATAGTTAATTTTATTGAGGAGCTGTTCTTCCTTGATAGGTTTTACCAAATAATCAATGGCCCCTAGTTCAAAGCCTTTCTTGATCCACTCTTCCGCCGTAAATATTGCACTGCAAAATATAATCGGTATATCGATGGTTCGCTTATGTGATTTCAAGATTCGAGCTAAATCGTAGCCATCAATATCTGGAAGCTTAATATCCAAGATTATGAGATTAAACTCTTGCTTGAGGATTTGTTTGAGTGCTACACTCCCCGTTATGGCACTGGTGATTTCACATTGTTTGAGTTGTCCTAAGATTTCGCTTAAGACGGCGATATTGCCTTCATTATCATCCACGATTAAGATTTTGTATCTGTCACTGAGCACAATAACCCCCTCCTCCATCAGCATGCAAACGGTCTATTCTAACACTGGGTTAAGTGGTTTGAAAATATTAAAACCTGCTTTGCACTTTATAAAGTTATGACTATTGCTCAACAAATTCTCACTTCGCCCTAATACCAAAAATCCATTTCTATGTAAGGACTGTTTAAACAGATTGATCACGGCTTCTTGGAGCTGGGGATTAAAGTAAATGAGAACATTTTTACAAATAATCAAGTGAAATTCGTTGAACGCCGTATCGCTTGTGAGATTATGTTGAAAAAAAACAACCTTTTTCTTGATGGATGGCTTGATTTGGGCGTAATAATGGTTGATGTCAAAATAATTTTCCAGCTGTTTTGACCCTCCTGATTTCCGGTGATTTTCAACAGCCTTTTTATGAGAAGGCAAAGCATATAAACCGTTTTGTGCTTTTTGTAACACAAAGGAATTAAAGTCCGTGGCATAGATAATACTCTTCTCCAACATGTTCAGTTCGTCTAAGAGGATGGCTAAAGAATACGCTTCTTCTCCCGAAGCGGCTCCAACACTCCAGATTCTGAGATGTGGAAATGAATTCAGATACGGAAAGATTTCTTCTCTTAACACTTTAAAAAGATCTGGATTGCGAAAAAACGAAGTCACATTAATTGAAAGGCTCAAAAATAATCGCTGGAAAAATTCAGGTTCCTGAAAAATTTTTTTCTTGAACCTATCGTAATCGAGCTGGGGTTCCCTGTCCATAGTTTGGGATAAGATTCGTTTGATATTTTCAAGCTGATAGTTACGAAAATCATAACCGTAAATCTGGTAAATACCCAACAGAAGATCTTTTAGCTCTTCTTCTGTAAAATTAATAAGGTCTTCAGAATCCTTTTCTGGGCTTATTGGTTTTGATATCTGAAGCAGTGTATTTGGGATACGCAACTCAAACAGATATTGGGACAGTGATTTTGTCGTAGTATAGATCTTGAAGGTTTCGTTGCCATACTGTTCCTTAAGGTTCACTAGAGCCTCGATAATTCGAACGGGCAAGATCAAACTTTCTACAAACATAATTTCAAGCTTGGAATGAGGACCAACACTCTCGAAGAGGAAATCTTCTTGGTTGATTTCCTCTTCAAGATCATCCAAGACCATGATATGTTTGGTTCGATTTTGATAATAAGCTAAGACTTTCATTGTTTTCGGCCCAACCAAACTTTCATTAACTTTTCTAAGATATCATAATCTATAGGTTTCGAGATATAGTCATTCGCTCCGGCTCCCAAAAAGACTTCTTTGTCCCCTTTCATAGCCTTCGCCGTGATGGCAATAATCGGAATATCCAACAAGGCTTTATCCTCGCGAATCTGCTTGATGGCTTCGATGCCATTCAGCACGGGCATCATAATGTCCATTAAAATTAAATCAACCTTGGGTTCAAGCTTTAAGGCGTCAAGTGCTTCTTGTCCGTTGTAAGCTTCGATTACAGAAGCCCCAGATTCCTCAATCAAGCAGGATAGGCTGAACATGTTTTTGGCATCATCATCGCAAATTAATACTTTCTTACCCTTGCAATAGTCTCCCACTCCTTCATCGAAGTCTACCATTGTTCGAACTTTAGCAACTTTGTGCAAAAACAGCGACACTTCCTCCAATAACCGGCCTTGGGAATAGGCGGTCTTTAAGACAATACTGTCTGAGTATTTTTCAAGTTCTCTTATTTCCCATTCTTTTAATTCCCTAGCGGTATAAATAATGACTGGTATGCGTAACTGGTTATCTTTCACAAATCGACAAACTTCCCAGCCGCTTCCTTCTTCAAGGAATAAGTCCAGGACCAGGGCATCATAAAGGCCGGTGCCTAATTCTCTCATAGCCTCAGTAGCTGTTGCTACCCCTTTAGCTTTGACATATCCATTGTCGATCAGTTCAAACAAAGCCTCTCTCTCCTCTTCACGGTCCTCCACGATCAAGAGGTACTTGGTCTTTTTCCCATCCATGCTCAGAATGGTTGACATGACTTCCTGAATATCTTCTAGCCCCCCTGGAGATTTTGTAGTGAAGCCCACAGCACCTTGCCTTTGAAATGAATAATGTTCCTTTGAATCTTCCACCGACAAAATATGCACAGGAATACTTCTGGTCTGCACGTTACTTTTTAGACGATGTAACACCTCCGCCCCGTTGATATCCGGCAAACCGAGATCAAGAATGATACCTATCAATTCATAGTCTTGCGCCATAGACAAGCCAGTATGCCCTGTTAAGGCCCTGAGCATTTTAAAACCAGCTTGGTTGATGTAGCCTTTTAACTTTTCACAGAAATAAGCATCATCTTCAATTACCAAGATGATTTTGTCCCCATCTTGCAACTGGTTCCTGTCATCATCGACCTCGCTGGGTGGGATTATTTGTTTTGCCCTTGGTATGGCTTGAAGAGCATCATGTTCTGCAGGGAGCAAAACCGCAAACGTACTTCCAACACCTTCTTGGCTTGTCAGTTCTATTTTCCCGCCTAGGAGCTCCACCAGGCTCTTGGAGATGCTTAATCCCAGACCAGTGCCGCCATAGTTGCGATTTATTGTGCCGTCAACCTGCCTAAACTGTTCAAAGATTGTTTGCTGGTGATCAGC
>DATKTE010000172.1:0-7773 GCA_035531295.1 Alphaproteobacteria bacterium | reverse complement strand
ATCATAAACTTCTTCAAATCTCATCTTTAGCACTCCTTCTTTTAATTCCGCTTTCTTCATAACTACCTCCTCTCGGAGATAGTCGCTCATCGGACAATTGAAGTGCTATTTAGTTCGGACATATCACGTGCTAGTGACAGTCCTAAATTAAACCATAGCGTCCGATCTCCAAGACCTGTATATTATAAAAAAGAGGAAAGGACGCAACTCATGGATGTCATTCTTGTTCCCTTACTGGCTGTAATAAGCTCGGTCATTGGAATTTATGCCTGGATTGTCATTGCGAATGTTGTTGTAAGCTGGCTTGTGAATTTCCAGGTCATCAATTCAACCAATAGTTTTGTGATCATGATCATTGATTTTCTTTATAAAGTCACTGAACCTGTTCTCAGCAAAATCCGCCGTTTTCTTCCTATTATGGGAGGTTTTGATCTCTCCCCCCTCGTGCTCATTCTCTTTTTGTGGTTTTTACAATCGGTCATCGGACGGCTTATATTGAAAATTGTCATGGTGGGTGGTGTCTAAAATCATAGATGGCCGCAAAGTTGCGGAAGAGCTAAAAAAAAAATTACACGGGCTAGCCCAGGATCTTGAAAAGAAAACGGGCGTTAAGCCCGGTCTTGCTGCTCTAAGAGTAGGAGAAAATCCTGCCAGTCAACTCTATGTTCAATTAAAGGGGTCTCAAGCAAGCAAGCTTGGATACCATTTTGAAGAACACGTTTTTCCTAGCTGGACACCTTCTGAGGTGCTCGAAGCTAAAATTATAGAACTTAATCAAGCCTCTCATATCCACGGAATTATCCTCCAACTTCCTCTTCCTCCTCAACTCGATAAATTTCATTTTCTTTCACTGATTGATCCTTCCAAAGATGTGGATGGATTACATCCCTTAAATGCTGGAAAACTCTTTCAAGGTTTAAAAGGGGGTTTTACTCCCTCAACGCCCTTAGGTTGTCTTACCCTTATTCGAACTGTTCATTCCCAACTCGAGGGACTTACAGTAGGTGTGGTCGGTTGCTCGCTTCTTGTGGGACGGCCCATGGCGCTTTTAATGCTGCAGCAAGATTGCACCGTGTGGATGGCTCATTCAAAAACAATAAATCTGCCCTTTCTTTGTGAAACTGCTGATATTCTTATTGTTGCCATTGGTAATCCGCGCTTTATTAAAGGGGATTGGATTCAAAGGGGAGCAACTGTCATTGATGTGGGGATTAACCATCTTCCTTCGGGTGAAATCGTTGGAGATGTGGATTTTCTCTCAGCCCAAGAAAAGGCGGGGGCCATTACTCCTGTTCCCAGAGGGGTTGGGCCTATGACGATTGCGTCGCTCTTACGCAACACTTTAGAAGCAGCCTTTCGTTATGCAGATCAACCTTTCCCTCTTTAAAAAGTTTGTCGATCTATTGGTTCCTTTACGGTGCGTGAAATGTGGCTCCATTTTGGAAAAAAAAGAAGGCCTTTGCACATCTTGCTGGCCCAGCATCCCCTTTATAACAAAGCCATATTGCGCCTGTTGTGGTCTGCCCTTTGACTTTGAGATTGAAGAGGGTGCTCTTTGTGGAGCTTGCAGTTATGAGCTACCTTTTTACAAAACGGCGCGGTCTGTTTTTTCTTATACTGATGAGAGCAAAGAGCTGATCTTAAAATTTAAACACACAGATAGCATACATTCAGCCCCTGTCTTTGCCACATGGATGTGGCGTAGGCTTGAAGAAATCGAAAGTCCTCTTTGCATTCCCGTTCCTCTGCATTGGACGCGGCTTTTTATGAGAACCTATAATCAAGCCGCTCTTTTAAGTCGTGAAATTGCCAAGCACAAGGGATGGACTTATTCGCCCACCTGTTTGATCCGAAAGCGTCGAACACCTTCTCAAGGCCATCTTTCAAAAAAAGACCGTATAAAAAATGTGGGTAATGCTTTTCATGTTCCTCAATCAAAGGGACTCCAACTGAATGGCAGAACAATTCTCCTCATAGATGATGTCTATACGACAGGAGCAACTATTAATGCATGTTCCAAAGCTCTCTTAAAAGCAGGCGCAAGGGAAGTCCACGCCTTGACCCTAGGGCGCGTTGTTAAGCCCCAACAGATTGTTTGATTCACCCCACAATAAACGCATCTAAAATCGTAACGACTCTCCCGGCCCCACACATGGTGTCAACCTTTTCTTGCCAAGGATGACACTTTGTGTGTGGTTAATTAAGTTTACCGTGAATTTACCCCCTATCTTCTTATTTCACATAAAATATATGCAAGCAGCTGATTTTAATAGGCGCAGATTCATACCACATCAAATCCTGGCGAATGTTAACATTCGCCCCATTCGGAAAGCTGCTTAATTGTGAGAATATTGCGTTCTTTTTAATTAGCCATTTCGAAAAATCTTTACCAATTTTTCACTTCTTCCAGCATACTAATAGTAAAGAAAATCATGAGAAAATGAATCGCTAAGGGGGAAAAGTGCAGAGCTTGCCATTTTTTTTGGGTGATGTTGCGGATGCTGTCCGAGAGACAGTTCGTCATTTTGCTCTGAAAGAAGTGGCACCGCGTGCTTATGAAATTGACAAATCCGACGAATTCCCCCGAGATCTTTGGCCAAAACTCGGGGCCTTAGGTCTTTTAGGAATGACGGTCACAGAGGAAGATGGCGGGACAGGCATGGGCTATCTTGAACATGTTATTGCTGTTGAAGAGCTTTCTCGCGCCTCAGCTTCTGTCGGCCTCAGTTATGCAGCTCATTCAAATCTTTGTGTCAATCAAATACGCCTCCATGGAACGGTCGAACAAAAAAAGCGTTTTCTTCCCAAGCTTATTAAGGGAGAGCACGTGGGATCTCTTGCCATCAGTGAGGCAGGTGCAGGATCTGATATGATCAGCATGCGCACAACGGCACGCCGTGAGAAAGACGTTTATGTTCTTAATGGAACCAAATTATGGATTACGAACGGGCCTTATGCGGATGTCATCGTGGTTTATGCCAAAACCCATCCAGAAGCAGGAGCCAAAGGAATCACGGCATTTCTTATCGAAAAAGGAATGAAAGGTTTTTCTACTGCTCAAAAGTTAGACAAGCTAGGAATGCGCGGGTCAGGAACGTGTGAACTTGTTTTTGAAGATTGTCTTGTACCTGAAGACAATATTTTGGGCTCAAGTGATCAGGGACTTAAGATACTCATGCAGGGCCTTGATATTGAGCGAGTGATTTTGGCTGGCGGCCCTTTAGGCATTTTGCAAGCCTGCTTAGATGTGGTGACTCCTTATGTGCATGAGCGCCATCAATTTAACCAACCCATAGGCGAGTTCCAATTTATCCAAGGAAAGCTTGCGGATATGTATACAAATTTATGTGCCTGTCGCGCTTACGTTTATGGGACCGCTCGGGCATGTGACAATGATAAAATGACCCGGAAGGATTCGGCTGGCGCTATTTTATTTGCATCGGAACGCGCAACTCAAATGGCCCTCCAAGCCATTCAGTGTTTAGGAGGCAATGGATATATCAATGAATATCCCACAGGACGCCTTCTTAGAGACGCTAAATTATATGAAATCGGAGCGGGCACGTCTGAAATTCGCCGCATGCTGATCGGACGTGAAATTTTTAAAGAAACAATGTAAGGCGTAAAAATGACTGAAGAAGTAATGATTTTAGGAGCTAAACGGACTCTAATCGGTGCTTTTCAAGACGAGTTCGCCATTGCCTCAGGACTGAAGGCCTTAAAATGTCTATTTTAGAATCATCTCTTACCCCCTCTTCTAAAGCATTCCAAGACAACACTCGCCATATGGCATCTCTGGTCGCGGATTTTAAAAAGAAACTGAAAGAAGTTCAAAAAGGTGGATGTGAAAAGGCTAGAGAAAAACATCAAGTTCGCGGCAAACTCTTGGCCCGCGAGCGCATCAATAGGCTCCTTGATCCTGGCTCTCCATTCCTTGAGATTGGCGCTATGGCGGCTTATAGCGTCTACGAAAATCACGTACCTTCCGCTGGAATCATCACAGGCATCGGACGAATTCATGAACAAGATTGTGTTATTATCGCTAACGATGCGACCGTTAAAGGAGGAACTTACTATCCCTTAACGGTTAAAAAACATTTACGTGCTCAAGAAATTGCAGAAATAAATCATCTTCCTTGCATCTATTTGGTCGATTCCGGAGGTGCAAACCTACCCCATCAAGCTGATGTTTTTCCTGATAGGGATCATTTCGGACGCATTTTCTACAATCAAGCCCGCATGTCAGCCCTTCGCATCCCTCAAATAGCTGTGGTGATGGGATCCTGTACGGCAGGCGGCGCCTATGTTCCAGCTATGGCTGATGAAACAATTATCGTCCGTAATCAAGGTACTATTTTCCTAGGCGGCCCCCCCCTTGTCAAAGCAGCAACAGGAGAGGACGTTTCAGCTGAAGACTTGGGGGGCGCCGAAGTCCATACAAAAATTTCAGGAGTTGCCGATCATTTAGCTGAGAATGATCTCGATGCCATACGTATAACCCGGGAAATTGTTACAACTTTTCACCGTCAAAAGCCCTCTTCTCTTTCCTTAACAACACCACAAGACCCTCTTTTTAACGCCCAAGAACTTTATGGAATTGTTCCAGCTAATTCGCACCAATCATATGATGTAAGAGAGGTGATTGCTCGCCTTGTCGATGAGAGCGATTTTGAAGAATTTAAAAAGAATTATGGATCGACCCTTGTCTGTGGTTTTGCCCATGTTTGGGGTATGCGAATTGGAATTCTTGCTAACAACGGCATTTTATTCTCTGAATCTGCACTTAAAGGAGCTCATTTCATCGAGCTTTGTTGCCAGCGACAAATTCCCCTTCTTTTTCTACAAAACATCAGTGGATTCATGGTCGGGAAAAAATACGAAAATGAAGGCATTGCGAAAGATGGAGCTAAACTTGTTGCCGCCGTTGCATGTGCCTCAGTCCCAAAGATCACGGTTATCATCGGTGGAAGTTTTGGCGCCGGCAATTACGGCATGTGCGGAAGAGCTTATAGCCCACGGTTTTTATGGATGTGGCCCAATGCGCGTATTTCAGTGATGGGAGGCGAACAGGCCGCCAACGTTCTAGCTGAAATTCGTAAAAATGATCCTAAAGGCGAAGACATTGGCGCTTTTAAAAAGAAAATTATGGAGCAATATGAAACCCAAGGCCACCCTTACTACGCCACAGCAAGGCTTTGGGATGATGGAATCATTGATCCTATAGATACACGCCTTATACTCGCATTAAGCCTCTCGGTGGCCCTCAATGCGCCTTTAACCCGCACGCAATTTGGCACTTTCAGATTTTAGGAGAGAGAGATGGAAGAAGAAATCCTTTATACAATTGATGATCAACATATAGCTCGGCTTACTTTGAACCGCCCACACGTTCATAACGCGTTTAATAATGAGATGGTTGAAAAACTAACTGAGTGTTTTAAAGAGCTTCAAGACACACCGTCTGTAAGAGCCCTTGTTATTCAAGGAAACGGAAAAAGCTTTTGCGCGGGTGCGGACCTTTCATGGATAGAACAATCATTTCAAAAATCCTCAGCGGACAGCTTTAAAAATGCACGAAATCTTTCTCAAATGTTGTATGTTCTCAATAATGTATCCATCCCCACGCTAACATATCTTCATGGATCCGTGATGGGGGGAGGAGTAGGGATAGCCGCTTGTTCGGACATTGTTCTTTCCGATTCCAAAACAATCCTTAGCTTTCCAGAAACAAACTTAGGCATCGCCCCAGCTATTATTAGCCCTTATATCTTAAGAGCTATAGGCCCTCGATATGTTCGTCGATATTTTCTCACAGGAGAGTCATTTACAGCAAAAGATGCCCACCACATGGGCCTCGTTCACCAAATTATAGAAAGTGACAATAGAGATGCAGAAATAGAGACAGTGATTTCAAACATTTTAGAGGGAGGCCCTCATGCAGTCATCAAAACGAAACAACTCATAGGTAAACTGACAGGTGAGATCGATGAAAAAACCCGACTCATGACAATTGAACTTATCGACTCTCTCTGCCATTCGGAAGAAGCTCAGCAACGTGTTGCAGCTTTTTTGAAAAATAAGACTTCTCTCCGGGAATCCCAAGCAGACCAGCTATGATTAAGTCTGTTCTCATAGCAAATCGTGGAGAAATCGCTTGCCGGATCATCCGCACGGCACGGCGCCTTGGGATACGAACGGTTGCTGTTTATTCAGAGGTCGATGAAGATTCCCTTGCCGTTCAGATGGCTGATGAAGCCTATCCCATTGGTCCCTCGCCTGCATCTGAAAGTTATCTTAACATTCCAAAAATTATAAAAGCTGCAAAGCAAGCAAAGGTAGAGGCCATCCATCCTGGTTACGGATTTCTATCGGAGAATGAGGATTTTGCTAAAGCTTGTTGCGAGAACGGCTTTATTTTTATGGGTCCCCCCCTTGATGCCCTTAAAAAAATGGGATCCAAAAGTGAGGCAAAAGCGATTGCCCGAAGAGCTAATATCCCTGTTATCCCAGGCTATGAGGGAGATCAAAATAAACTCCCCCAAGAGGCTGATCGCATGGGTTATCCCCTAATGATCAAAGCGGTTATGGGAGGTGGCGGGAAGGGAATAAGGCAGGTTAACTCCAAAGCTGAATTTCAAAGTGCGCTTGATACCTGTAGACGTGAAGCTTTGTCATCCTTTGGTTGTGAAGATGTTCTATTAGAAAAATATATTTCCATACCGCGCCATGTAGAGATTCAGATTTTTGGCGATGTTCATGGAAATTTTGTTCATCTCTTTGAAAGAGATTGTTCTCTCCAGAGGCGCCATCAAAAGGTGCTCGAAGAAGCGCCATCCAACCTTTCCTTAGAGCTAAAAGAACAACTCTACAGTGCGGCTCTCACTCTTGCTCGCGTTATTCATTATGAGGGGGCGGGAACGGTCGAATTTTTGGTGGACGCGTCAGGGCAGTTTTACTTTATGGAAATGAACACCCGTCTGCAAGTCGAACACCCTATCACAGAAGCCATAACAGGCCTTGACCTTGTGGAATGGCAGTTTCGGATTGCATCAAAGGAAAAACTTCCCCTTTCACAAGCGGATATTATGCAGCAGGGCCATAGTGTTGAGCTTCGTCTGTATGCCGAAGATCCTTCTCAAAACTTCAAACCCGTCACAGGTCCTTTTTGGATAAAAGAAGTTCCAGAAGCCGTGCGTATTGATAGCGGCTTTCATGCCATTGATAGGATCACATCCTATTATGATCCGCTTCTTGCAAAGCTTATTGTGAGAGGCGAAAATAGGGATTCAGCCCTTCAAAAGGCTAGGTTTGCTTTAGAGAACTTGCAAATTCTTGGCCTCAAGACGAATGTATCTTTTTTGAAAAAGCTTCTGCAAAACAAAGACGTATGTTCAAATCACATTGATGTGGGTTACATTGATCACCATCTCAAGGTGCTCGCCCCTCCAAAAAAAGTCCCTGAAAAGGTTTATGTCGCGGCATCTCTCATCAAAGCGCTTTTGGAATCCAAAAACGGCCTTTCTCCTTGGGACGATAAATACAACTGGCGGGTTGAAGGTTACGCCCCTTTTTTCTTTGAGTGGATGTGCGAAGGAGAGATGAAGCTGGTTTCGTTAACGTATTCACCAAAAGGATGGATTTATAATGGCTTAGATCCTCTTAAAACTAAATGTTCAAATGATACTCTCTCCTTTTCGACACTTCGAATTCCTTTTTGGAAAACGGAAGAAAAAATTTCCCTTATCTTTCAAGGAGAAACTTATACCCTTACGC
>DATKTE010000171.1:0-7913 GCA_035531295.1 Alphaproteobacteria bacterium | reverse complement strand
AATAGATTGAGTCTTCATTGTGCGTTCCTTTCTTCATTTTGGCCATAGTTTGGCCGTAGCTTGGCCATAGTTTGGCCGTAGTTTGCCGTAGTTACTCAATCTTCTTTTTTATCTTCGGTCAGAGACCATATTCTTAAGCTTGTATGACCATGCGCCTTCACAATGCCCTGCCTTGTAAGGGCCAGCAGTTCACGTCTCAAAGTTCTTTGTGAAATAGGCTTCTTGATTTTATCGAGAATATCGCGGGCAGCTAATGCTCCATCCTCAGATAAAATCTTAATAATTTCTTGCTGTTTTTTAGTGAGGTGTGCGTATGGATTTTCTGTTTCGTCCATAATAAAAACAGAGGGCTTAAGGCTGGCGGGGAATTGAAAGGTAACCTTGAATTCAACTTCATCTGCAAAAAATTCAGGTTCTGGATCATCTGCTGCTAAGCAACTGGAAATGATTTTTTGGATTCCTCTGCCCCATTTTTCAACTAAATTGGATCTGTAGAATACATCCGCAATCACTGGGTTACGTCGTTGAGAAAATCCAGCCTTAATTTTTTCAATGCTTACACCAGGAGGTAATCCTCCGTGGTTGAAAATTTCCATTCGATTATCGTAAATGGCCAAGCTAATAGATCCACCATAGATGCTATAATCCCGGTGACAAAAGGCATTAAGAAGTGCTTCACGAATAGCCTCAAAGGGAATAAGTGGCGTCTCAACTCTCTCCAACTTGCCCGCTTCTATCTTGGCTGCTAAAGGAAGGTGACGTCTTACAAAGAGCATCCCCTTTTCCAATAATTCAAAAACATTCCCGTAAGCAAGGTCGATGTCCAAAAATTCACTACGATCTAGGCCCTTAAATCGAGCTAACTGTATCTGGCATTGCGGATAAGCTGGCATCATTTTTTTGCCAAATAATACGACAGCCGCATTGTTAAGCTGTCCATCCGTTGTCAGCTCTAAAATATCCAAAAGCCTTGGGATATCCTGCTGCAAGGCATCTTCGGGCATTCGTTTTACGTCAACAGATTTACGCACAATACTTTGGAGAAGGTTAGAATCCAGATCTTCTACTAAATAGCCAGTTGCAACAGTACGCTCCCAAGAAAAATTGTTATGTAATCGATGGGGAATAAGTTGATCATATCGTTGTTGAGACATACGTTTTGTAACGGTTTGTTCCCGTTGAAAGGGTCGCCCTTCGTAAACATAGGGTTTATGGGAACCCGATTTAACCTGAAGGGCAATCACAAAGAGATTATTCTTTTCGAGAGGAACGTAATTGACAATCACTTTTGCTGGGGGTTCCAACTTACTTATTTCATTCGAAATTGTTTGTTGAATTTTATCTGTTAGCTCCTGCCCAATGATATCTCCATCATTGGTAACGCCGATTAAAACAATTCCCCCATCGCTATTTAAAAAAGCACATACTGTTTCGAATACAGCACGCAGCAATCCTGTTGATTTTTTAAACTCGAGTTGGTGTGACTCATTCTGTGTCACAAGAGATTGAATTTGTTTAAGATCCATTAAAAAATCTTTGTAAGGGTTTAGATTTCTTTTTAAGCATATCCATTGACGCTGCCATTCAGGTTCATCATATCAAAAAAATGTGTTTGCCATTATACGCGAACATGCTAAACTTTTAAGCGCTGCACATGGGCGCTAGAAACACCCACGTACAGCTAACCACAATAACCCCTTGTCAAGAAGGAGTCCACTATGGCTTACATCAAGCTACATGCATCGCCCGATTTTTTCAAGCAATTATCCCTTGATTTTCAGCAACTGAAGCTCATAATCCATACTCTCGAGACCTATGCTTTCCGAGCATCGGTACGCGGGCATGAGTTAGGAGACGGAAGATTGCTGTTGATCCTTGATCAATTGGAGGTTTTTGTCTTAACGGCCAAATCTCTTCTCGAAGGGCTAGAAAAACTCTTGGTTATGGTTGTCGTTACGGATTAAGCCTGTATTGTGGTTTTGGGGGTTTCTAAGAATATATTTTTTAGAACCTCCATTTCTCCTTTCCTACATTCCCAAATCGAACCCTCGGCTTCTGCTGACCGCTTGTTCCTGGGATTCTTTCTGAAATTGTTTCTGGAATTCTTTCTGGAATTCTTTGAATAGATCTTTGTTTTGATCCTTGATCGTCTGAAACAGGGTTTCGTTCTTTTGAAGCGTCTGCATATAGTCCTTTAGCTCTTCTTTTGCTCTGTCTGCGAGATGTGTCCCTTCATAAGCTTTAATGTCTCTAAGCTTTGATTGAATATAGTCGGCGATTACATCAATGGAATTGGTTTTCTCAACTGGATAATATGTCGTTTTTGTTGCTTGGGCCCTATTTTGGGAACTTATAGAGGGTTGGGTGAGTTTCTCCTTATTTGGATCGAGGTAAGGTTTTACATAGGACTGCACACTCTGAACTCCCTGTTTTTTGAGGACGTCATTGAAGTCATCTCCTGGTTGAGAAGGCCGGATAATAGATGCTGATTTGCCTTGAGTGATAAACTGATCTTTGGTGTTCTCCATGATCTTATGGGTTTGGGAGTCCTGTTTATGGGCGTCATTATCTGCACAGAGGATGACCTCTTTCTCAGAACCCTGGTAATTTGAGATGTTATGAATCCCCAAGGAAGCCATGATTCTGCCCTTGAGCCCTGCTTCCTTAAGCGATAGGGCTGTTTCAATGCCTTCGGCAATGAACACGCGGTCATGGGTTTTATCCTCTTGCAAGCAGACAAAAGAGCCTTTCGCAATTCCATACTGAATTTTAGTGAGCTTCTGGCCATCATGGGTCAAAGCTCTTTCCCCCTCCTCAGTCAGCTTTGTAAGCTGGACAGAGCTTAAGCGCCCCTTATGATCTCGTCCAAAGGCTGCAAGGCAGGAGTGCGTTAATATTTTGCGTTCCCCTTGATACATGAACGATGTATTTTTAGGGAGATAGCGTAAATCAGAGGCCAGTTCTTCTGTAATCCCTCGTTCCTTGTTGAGATATGTTTCTGCAATTGTCCCGCCAATGGGTTTGGATTTCATCTGAAGTTCAGAAACGGCATTCAAGCGTGAAGCCATGTCTTTGGCGTCCTTTAGGGAGGTGGTTTGTTGAAGGGAGGGAGCTATCGATTTAGCCATAGGCTCAACCTTCACCTTTAATATATCCGCCAGATAGGTAACAGAGTCTTTAAAGCTAAGACCTTTTTCGCGTTGAATAAGTTGAAAGATGTTCCCCCCTTCTCCTGATGCAAAATCCTTCCAAAGGCCTTCCTTAGGGCCAGAGAGATTCACGACAAGTGATCCTTTATTGCCAAACCGAAGAGCCGTTTTAGTAGATAAATGTGTGTTGGGCGCTCCCAACAACTCGGCAGCTATTGTGGTCGTATGGCCACGTGCGGCTCGAGGACCTGATCAGCGGAGTGATAAGATTGTGTTTGGCCTTTCTCTGCTTGTTGGTAAAGGCGATGTCCCATTCCTCCTAAAACGCTTACAGACACTTGATTGTTCATGAGAAGGAGAGCGTTTTCATTACGGGCTTGAAGAGCTGTTTCCCAGTCTTTCTTAACCTCAGAATTTTCTTGGCCTTTGAGCTGAACTGTTTTCCACAATCGGGCCGCCTCTTTGGACGCATTGAGGTAGCTTTGTATGGGCTTATAAACTTCATCCGGATGAAGCGTATTTGTAATTTCTCCACTCTTCACTTTGTCCTGGAAAGCGATATCAAAGGTCATTCGATTCACATCAAGTCCTGATTCTTTAAAAATTCTGTAATCACTTGAGGTTGTCAGAATCCTTTTGAGTTCTTGAGCTTGGGAGGCTCGTTTGGAAATATTTTGTTCAAAGGCATAGGCTTGGACCTTCTCCCTCAGTTCTCCCCCAACGGCATGGGTTAAAAGCTTGTCTTCTTTGACATTAAGAAGAGTAAAGAAGGTTTGATACTTTTCTGGAGATTCAACAACCCTAAGAGCTAGTCCATCTCTCTTGGCTTGTGCTTCATGAAACGTACCAAGGGTAATTCCTGATGAAGTAACTTGAACCGAATCTGTTTTCTGTTTTTGGAGATGGCTATAGATAGCAGCTACTTCATTTCGAGCATGAACATAAGCTTTCACTTCATCGTAATGGACTTTTTGATCTTGGTTCAGTCGCTCATAGAAGAGATTTTGGAGTTGGAACCTGTTATGAGCAGCAGCATGAGATTTGACAGAAGTGAAATAAACCCTGGTTTCCTTCTCGAGCTTTTCTCCCCAATAGTCCGTATACTCACCTGTGTCGTCCTTCGTAACCTTAAAGAAGGGAGAGTAAAGACGTGGCGTTTCTTGCATGACAGAAGCGATCGAATCTCTTTCTACTTTCCGAGAGAGATAGTCTTCATAAAGGGCGTGAGGCTTTGCCAAAGCTCCCGGATGGGTTTGAGAAATGCTCTTCCAAAGCGTGCGCGTTTCTCTGACAGTCTCCATATAACCTTGCACTTGAATGGAGGCCCGATGTTCCAGATCTGAAAGAAGGCGTGGCCGAAGTCCAGCTTCCACTTCCAACTCACCCATCCGAATGCCTGTCAGACGTATATAAGGTGCATGATGTTGCCAATCTTTGAGTATTTCCTCTGCAACGCGCTTCTTTTCTTCAAAGCAGGTTTGATAAGCAGAATAAGAAGGATGCTTATAGTCTCCCTCCATTTCTTCCCGCAAAGTGGTCGCTTCCATGATCAAATCCCGATATTGCTGAACTCGGTTGAAATAAGGTTTTTGATCCTCTGAAACATCATAGTCTTGTGCAGTTTGAGAAAGGGAGGGGCGTCCGATCCGATCAACAACCTCTTTAAAATCTATGGATTGTTCTCGATTCACATAAACCTGTACATCCTGGCGATGGCGAGTCATAGCCACCAGCAACGTTGACGGATCCATCATCGGATCAAGAGTAACAAAAGATCGATCAAAGGTTGACCCCTCCGATTTATGGATACTCATGGCATAGCCATGGGTAATGTGCTTGTAGTCATGGACATTAAACCTGACGCTCCTCCCTCCCTCTAGACAAACCGTCAAAAGAGATCGGGTTTCATCATAGGACCCTATGGTGCCAAAGGTTCCATTTTTGACGCCTACGGCTGAGCTTTCAGAGGAATTTTGAACAAAACAGCCATAATGGTCATTTTGGGTAAAGCGGATTCGATCGCCAATGGCATATTCTTCTCCATGGATTTTGAAAGAGTCTTGCAGATGTCCTTGTTCACTCAAGGACCCTCGAATGCTTTGGTTGATTGCATACACTTCAGAATTTCTGTAAGCCAAGGCAATGCGAGTGGTGTTTGGATTGTCAGTTAAGTCCTTCACGTAATCTTGAGTAAGTTTTTGAATGACGAGATCAGTCTGTTCAAACCATCTCACATGACCATTGTCATAATAAGGCTTGAGTCCATCCAAGACGTGATGGTCATTGAGGAGTTTGGAACACTCTCTTTGCCATGGAATGCGTTGGCGAACGACTTCAGTGGTCTCAGCAAATCCGAACCGCTCTGCAAAAAGACGCCCCGTATCTCCCGGTTCTCGAGACTTAATTTGAGCAGGATCTTGGACGATAAGGACTTTTGCGCCTTTGCTCGTTGCTTCCTTAAGGAAAACTTCCCACAGATGGTTGCCCACCATATTGGCCTCATCGATAATAACAACATCCTTTGACGTTAAGCGATAGGGTTCTAAATCATTAACTGTCTTCAACGCATAGTTATAAGGACGTCCCCAGAGTTTGCCACTTTCAATGAGGTCCTTGTGGTGTTGGTGCTTCTCCCAGGTATATTTGAAGCTATCTAAAGTTTTACAGTGGATGCCAATTTCTTGCTCCATGATCTCAACAGCCTTGCCTTGAAATGACGTTCCTAAAACGCGATAGCCAGCCTCCTGGTAAGCCTCAGCTACCGCTTTCAACAACGTGGTTTTCCCAGTGCCAGCCTTTCCATTTAAAATGCGAAGATCCGAGCCTGAACACAGATGAGTGATAGCAAAACGCTGTTCCTCAGAGAGAGAAAAGCCAAGTTCGTCTTCACGGTTTTGGATGGCCTTTTTAATCAAGTCATCAGAAACAGATTTGCTTTGATGGTGATGAAGGGCATCCCCAAATCCTATAATTTGCTCCTCTTGTTTTCTATAAACAGTCGAGGTGAAGACCACATCTCGATTTAAATTCTCTCCCACACGGTAAGAAATCGCCTCATTTGACAGCAAACGATCCGTGAATTGACCGGCGAGCTTTCTGATTTCGCTTTCAAAGGATCCTTCTATCACCACATCCCGATTATCATTAGCTTGCTTGAGAATGAGCTCTGCTGGAATCTCAAGCCCCTCAACCTTGGCCTTTAAAAGAGTGAAGAGTTTTTCATCTCCCCCGACCCGACGAATGATTTCTTCCTCCAAATGTTGTCGCGTAAAGACAGTACGTTTAAGAGTCACTTCTTGAATGAGAGTGCCGGGGTTTTTACAAAGAATCTCGATATTGCGCTGCCGAATATCATCATTATCGGCAACAATCCGGGAATATTCCCCACGCTCAGCAAGTCTTTGGGCGTACCATCCTTCATGATGGGTGGGGAGTAAATCCAATCCCTGATCCACATAAGACCGGCTATCAATGCGAACCTCATGCCCCCCTAAAGCCAGGTGCTTATTGGCCACCACTTCCCACTGTTTCCGGGTTACAATGAGCTCAGCTTTCGTCACAATGTCGCGATCTTTTCGTTGAGCAAAGCTACCCTCAACCAAAGGACGGCGCGTCATCAATCCATGAAAGTGTGGATTGCCTTTATCCCAGTGAATGGCGTACTCAACGACCAAACCTCGTGACACAAATCGCTCTTTCAGAAACTCTTCTATGCAGGAAGCGGCTTCAAGTTGAGTGAACTCAATGGGGATGGCCCCCATAATGGTTTGTGCTGTTTGTGTTGAGTTTAAAAAGTGTTCTTTGGCGGACAAACTCTTTTGATTATGATCTGGATCACGGGGATCACCTCTAAACCGTAAGACTGCAATGTGATCCTCAAATTGCTCCACCGTATTCCACAATGTGGAGGAATTTTGAGCCCATTCCGGAGCGCCCTCAGGAGCCAAAACCCGACTGACAATGACATCTTCTTTGCATCCATAATCATAGGACACACCGGTTCTTATATCTTGCTGGCGACTGGCCGAAATATACGCACTAAAACCCACCGCAGAGCGACCTTCGCTGCGGGAAATAAAGCCGAGATTGAGCGAATAAATCGCCATGAATGACACGCCTCAAACGTTAGGCGTCAATCCATTTTTAAACCTGGGATTTGGTAATGCGAAGTCTCTAGATCAGGTCAGCCTCTTGACCTTGAATCATCATAACGCCCGTGGCCGTAAAGCACAAGCGCATTCGCGCATAAGTGCGCATCTCTTCAAGATGACTGGCCTGTGGTTGAGTTGCTGGGCACTTTTCTATCCATAGTATTTGGTCCAGATAAAAAAAGGTTCATTCTTCGATGAGGAACTTTTTTCTAAAAATTGAAAAACAGAGAGAAGCATTGCAAGTAACAATATATTAATTCCTTTTTGTCACAATTCAGGAAGGATGGAGTCAAAGAAATTATTAGCATACTGGCCTGTCTATATGCCTGTAAGGACAAAATGAGATGGATAAATTGATTGAAATCATACCTGAAGAAAAGAAAAAACTCATACATTTCAAGTGTGCAGGCGCTGTCACACATAAAGATTATCAAAAAGTAGTGATACCCACACTTGAAAAAGAAATTAGCAAAGAAGGTCCCTTGCGTATTTACTGCGATATGCGAGAAATGACAAAGATCGAGGGTAAGGCTATTTGGGATGATTATAAATTTGGAATCCACCATCTTAAAGATTTCGACCGAATTGCAACGGTTGGGTATCAGTGGTGGAT
>DATKTE010000170.1:0-6097 GCA_035531295.1 Alphaproteobacteria bacterium | reverse complement strand
AGAGAAGAAAAAAAGTATTCCTGATATATCTCTCATTACAATGGGAGATTTGAAAAGCTATTTAGAAGAAGATCCTGCATCAGGAAGATATGATGAAAGACCAAGACATATCTATAAAGGTGAAGGAAAGGTATATTTTCCTAGTATTGAAGATACACATTTTGTCATAGATTTAATTGAGCTAAAAATGACGAGTGCTCATGCTTCTCTTGATCATGTTGAAGGTTATGAGCGTTTCTATCCTCCTTATAACGCAAATAGGTGGAATTCTGGGTATGAGTTCCTCCATGCTCTAGAGGCTTCAGATTATATGAAAAATTTTACTTTTTCCTTTGATTGGCATATTAATAAACTTATAGAAGAAAACAGGGCTGGTTCTCTTCAAATGTTAGAAATATAAAAGTAGGAAATCGCGATGACAACTCGCTATATCACAACACCAATTTTTTACCTAAACGGTGAGCCCCATTTGGGCCATGTCTATACCACAGTTGCAGGCGATATGCTTGCACGCTATTGGCGTCTAGCGGGGGCGCGCGTGAAATTCCTGACAGGGACGGATGAGCATGGCCAGAAGGTTGCCCAAGCTGCTGAAGCGGCAGATGAAGGCCCACAGGTATATACGAATCGCATGTCTGCACTTTGGCTTGATATGACGCGGAAGATCAATGCGTCGCAAGATGTTTTCCTGCGTACAACGGAAAAGCGTCATCATGAAGCAGCACAAGCCCTCTGGCGAAAGCTTGAAGAAGCGGGGCAAATTTATAAGAGTGTCTATGCTGGATGGTATTCAGTTCGTGATGAAGCTTATTATGAAGAATCAGAGATTGTTGATGGATTAGCCCCCACGGGAGCGCCTGTAGAATGGATGGAAGAAACTTCCTATTTCTTCCGACTTTCCGCGTGGGAAAGGCCCCTTTTAGATTATTATGAGGCAAATCCGCAGGCGATCGCTCCTATTGGAAAACGAAAAGAAGTTCTCAGCTTTATCAAGGGAGGGCTCCGGGACCTTTCTATCTCACGGACAAAATTCACTTGGGGAGTAACTGTTCCTGAGGACCCAGAGCACGTCATGTATGTTTGGGTTGAAGCGCTTGTCAATTATATTACGGCTTTGGGCTATCCGAATGTAGAAGGCGAGGAATTCCAAGCTTTTTGGCCTGAAGTCATTCATATTATTGGAAAAGATATTATTCGGTTCCATGCGGTCTATTGGCCAGCTTTATTATTGGCTGCAGGCCTTCTTCCTCCGAACCGGATATTCGCCCATGGGTGGTGGACTCATGACGGGGAGAAAATGTCTAAATCGTTGGGAAATGTGGTAGATCCTTTTAAATTGATTGATACCTATGGGTTGGATCCTGTGCGGTATTATCTAATGAGGGAAATTCCTTTTGGCCAAGATGGTGATTATTCCGATGAGTCCATGATTCAACGGGTGAATAGTGATTTAGCTAATGACCTAGGGAACTTGGTTCAACGAGTCTTGTCCTTTATTTACAAGAATGCTGGTGCACAGATTCCTAAGCCTGATGAACTTTTGGGCGAGGATCGAGAAATGTTAGCCAAAGCCGCCCATCTTCATGACCTCTTAAGGGATGATATGGAAGTTCAGGCCCTTCAAGCCTATTGCCAGCATATATGGGAAGTGGTGGGAGAAGCGAACCGGTATGTGGATTCTCAAAAGCCTTGGTCATTAAAGAAATCATTGGATCCACAAGATCATCGTCGCATGGAAACTGTTCTTTATGTCTTGGCTGAAGTCATCCGCCATGTCGCTATATATGTTCAGCCTATCATGCCCGAGGCTGCTTCTAAAATTCTTGATCAGATGGGACAAGAGGAAAGAACTTTCGAGGCTCTAAAATCACCGCTAAAGCCAGGGACTCCAATCGTTGAGCCGCAGGCTGTTTTTCCAAGAGTAGAAAAAGAAAAGTAACGGCTCACCGCGCGGTTAGTCGTTATTAAACGTCTACGGGTGTTCGCACGAGCGATTTTTTGTAGGTGCTGGGATGTATTTTCCTGGTGTAGGTAGAAAATTTTTTTAGTGGCTCTGATTTTATGCTGTTTTTTGAAAGAGCCATCGCTGTTAGGTTGCTCGCCCCAACTTGCGAAACTCCTCCTAAGGTAAGGCCGAGAATAAAAACAATAAAAGACACTTTCTTTTTCATAACTTTCCCCTTTTGTAACGACTCACCCGGCCCACACACACGGTGTCATCCTTGGTAAGAAATGCTTTGTTTTCCATGGGAAAACATTAGCATTTCTTGACCGAGGATCTTATAGCCCGAGAGATCCTCGGCCAAGAAAAGGTAAGTTTTTTCTTCGAAAAATCAACCTTTTCTTGCCAAGGATGACACGAGTGGGTGAGTAGTTACCCCCTTTTTTGATATACTATTTTACTTTGACATTTTTTTCTTTAAATATAGTTAAAATAGAAATACATTGATCATGCTTGTTATTTTACAGAGGTAAGATATTACCGCATAGACAAATCATCCTGACAGATTTACAGGTTGCTTCGGAGCAAAGCGTCTCGCAATGATAGGGAGAGCTTTGCGAGGCTTTGAAGAAGAGCAGAAACCATCCAAAAATAAGGCGGTTGGGAAAATCTTTATTTGCTCTTGATATACCTATCTCTTGACATACCTATATTAAATACCTACATACATCATGTTGGTAAACGGTATTATTTAATTATTGGAGTATTTGATGTTTATAAAATCTATAAAAACAACACTTAGTGCTGTGGCTATTCTTTCTTCTCTCGGTTCCCTTGGCCATGCAGGCAAAAATGAAATATTACAATTTTCTTCATCTACTGCGGATGAAGGGACAGGGAAAGTGATTATGAAGATGATTCGTAAATCTAATCCCTCATATTTCCGTGGTAATGCAGAACATCTGAGAAATCAACAGGGAAAGTTAGCTTATACATTGACTTCTAATGGTATAGGGCAAGGTTCCGCCGCTCCTGCTAAATTTAGGTTCGAATTCACATCCGTAGAATTTGTGAAGGGAAAATTAACAAAAGTATCGACTTCTCCACAGCTTCAAGGAAATGGCTATAACATGACCTTGCAGCTTGACATGTCTGGAAAGCTTTTGACAGAAAAAGGTAGAAATTTCTTCACGAAACGCGCCAGAGAACAATCCGGAGTGATTCGTAAGTAATCCTATAGCTGGTAAGACAACCCCATTAAGAAAACCTTCGGGCCTAAAAATCCGAAGTTTTTTTTGTGCCTATGCAGGATGATCTTTTCCCTTCCACCCTTTCACCATCATATACACAAATGGCACGGCAAAAAGGGTAAAGAAGGTACCGCCCAAGAGGCCTCCCACTAACACCCAGCCAATTTGTTGGCGGCTTTCAGCACCTGCACCCGTGGCAAGGGCTAGAGGAATAGCTCCAAGTACCATAGCACCTGTGGTCATTAGAATGGGCCTCAGCCGTAAGGATGTTGCTTTAAGGACAGCTTCCTTAACAGAAAGGCCTGTGGCTCGTTGCTTGTTCGCAAATTCGACAATTAAAATGCCATGCTTGGTAATTAATCCGACTAAAGTAATTAGCCCCACTTGACTGAAAATGTTTAGGCTTCCCCCCGTAAGGTAGAGTGCCAGAAGTGCACCAACCATTGAAAGAGGGACGGTAACCATGATCAGAAGAGGATCTATAAGACTTTCAAACTGGATCGCAAGGACTAAGTAAATGAAGAGAAGGGCCGCTGTAAACATGAGGTATATCTCTCCTTGTGACTCCAAAAATTTACGCAAATTCCCAATAGGTTCTGATTGCAAAGTACCTGGAAGATCTTTTTTGATAGCTGCTTTGACGATTGTGAGAGCTTCGTCCATGCGGCATGAAGGCGCAAGATCAGCATTTAGTGTTGCAGATCGCATTTTGTTGAGATGCTTCAGTTCTGCTGGTATGGCCACTTCCTTGACAGTGATGAGGTTGCTCAGAGTGACGAGACTTTTTTTATCATCTGGCTTGCTATTTGCATGATCGGGTTTTACAAAAAAGTTTCCAATATCGGTCAATTCCTTTTTGTGTCCTTCAAGCGCTTGAACAACAACATCAAAATGCTTACCTTCCATCTCAAAAGTCGTTGAGCGCGAACCACCGAGCATGACTTCCAAGGTGCGAGTTATATCATCGACCTTTACTCCTAAAAGGGCAGCCTTATTGCGATCAATTTGGACATTGATCTGAGGAGTGGCTAGAAAAAGATCATGCTTAACGGATTCAAAACAAGAGGACGTTTTCAGGCTATTTACCAACTTATCCATATCCTTTTCAAGATCAACATAAGTTCCTGTTGTTTTTATGGCCAATTGGAGCCCTGATTGTCCCCCCGTGAGTAGGCTTTTCATAGGAAAAATAGAAACATCAACGCCTGGGATTGCTATTGCCTTTTTGCGAAGCTCAGCAATAATTTCGGATTGACTTCGATGGCGCTCGTTCCATGGCTTAAGGGTTATCCCAGCAAAAATGCCTGATCTCTGGGTCGCAGTCCATAGGCCAACGTGTTCAGGGACAGAGCTTAGAAGCTCTTCTAACTTTAGGGTATAAGGGAACATGGAATCAAGCGTTGCCCCTTCCGGCCCTTGAACCCAGGACATAAGAATAGACTGATCTTCCTGAGGCGCAAGCTCAGAGGGAAGTTTATAAAAAAGAAAGATTCCTCCAACCAGCGCGACTATTAAAGTTCCAGATAAAAGCTTAGGGACTGTAAAAGCTTTTTGAAGGGCAATTTGATATCGCCGATCAATAGTCTCCAAAAACCCTTCGATCCACTTTGAGATGCGGCCTTGTTTTTCTAAATTCTTCGGTCGCAAAAGCTTGGAACACATCATAGGTGAAAGGGTTAGGGCAACCACGCCTGAAATAAGGACCGCCCCTGCAAGAGAAACGGCAAATTCGGCAAATAATTTCCCCGTTAGTCCTTGCACAAAGGCAATGGGTGCATAAACACTGGCGAGCGTTAAGGTCATCGCAATGACTGCAAATCCGACTTCACGGCTCCCTTTAAAAGCTGCCTCTAAAGGTTGAAGCCCTTCTTCGATATGTCGGTGCACATTTTCTAGAATAACAATTGCATCATCTACCACAAGGCCAATAGCCAGAACCATTGCCAAGAGCGTGATGGTGTTGATTGAGCACCCAAAGGCATATAAAAATACAAAAGAGCCTATCAAGGATACAGGTATGGTTAAAAGGGGGATAATAGCTGCCCGCAATGAGTGCAAGAAGAAAAGAATAATCAGGAGAACAAGAATAATCGCTTCAAAAATGGTTGTTTTAACTGCCTTAATAGATGCATCGATGAACATCGAGAAATTATACCCCACCTCAAGATGCATTCCTTGGGGAAGGGTATCTTTTATTTTTTCAAGATACTTTTCCACAGCTGCTGAAATGGCAAGCACATTTCCACCTGCTCTTTTTTTGATCCCAATAAACACAGCTGGCTTTTTGTTAAAACGAGGGCGCCATTGCTGCTCACCCGTATCTTGATCAATAGTAATCGTCGCTATATCCTTAAGGTGGACAAGATGGGTAGATGTATTGGAAACGACCAGCTCTCCCATTTCTTGGGGCGTATTAAGACCTGCTTCTGTGATAATGCTGACATGGCGTTTGCCCTTAATAATATTTCCAGCGGGCGATTCTTGGGTACTTTCTTCCAATATATCAAGCACATCTGTAACTGCTATATTATAAGCTTTCAGTTTTTCACGATCGATTCGGACTTGCATTGTAATCGTGTTGCCATAAATATCAACGCCACCAACCCCAGGAAGCGCTTCGAAAGGCCCTTTAAGGTTGCGTTCTGCATAGTCATCTAGTTCTAGTTCATTGTGGTTTTTGCTGGTCAATATAAGGAACATAAACGGATCTTTACTTGCCGTTGTTTTGACTACTTTTGGATCCTTGGCATCTTCTGGTAACTTATCTTTAACTTGAGCAATGCGTTCGCGAATGTCGGAAGCAGCGTCACTCATCCCGGTTCCTGGTTTAAAATAAAGAGTTATTCTGCTCTGTCCTGTTTTGCTAGATGATTCCATATAATCAAGACCTGGAATGCCTGAAAGG
>DATKTE010000169.1:0-2451 GCA_035531295.1 Alphaproteobacteria bacterium | reverse complement strand
GCTTCAAACAATCTATCTCCTCATCTTATTACACAGAACGGTTTAATGAGCAGGGGCGATTTGATGCTTTGGCTTTTGAAATAATGACATATGGCTGAAAAGCCTTTTGATTCCGCCACCGCTATTGATAAGCCATCTGCTCAATTTAAATGTTATACTTTTCTTAGTTTATTGGGAAAAAGCAACTTTCCGTCTTTTGAAATGGCTCGTAGCAAGTGTTCAAAATAGAACTCAAGTAGATAGTCAACTTCTGTGATATCAGCTTTTATTTTATCGACCCACTTTTTTCTTATTTCACCATATGCCGTATTGTAGAGGTTGCTCATTATTACCCCAAACTTATCTTTTCCTCTGGATAGTAACTCTAACGTAGAAAGCCTATCAAATTCATCGTCAGAATATCTATGCTTGTGCACATGAGCGCCCCTCACTTCGATGTACCCCTTGAGAGCCTCAGAAACAACTTTGTAAAGCGGAGAAATGGTGGTGGCAACATCTTCTGAAATGTCTGATTTTTTATATGATTTTTCTATTATTTTCAGATAAGCAATTAACCGGTTTTTTAGCAGATATAGTTCGTTGAGGTAATTTTCAACATGGTATTTAAGGTAGGTAGCCCGTGAAACACCTTGACGCTTATAAGGAAAACTCCTTGCATAGATAGCTATATTTTCAATTGCTTCAAGAGTACTTAAAATTTCAGACATTGGCCTAAATAATTTATTGGAAATAAAATATTCAAGAGGAGAGATGTTTCGCTCCATAGATTTCGGGCCATCAAGCCCAAGGATTGAGTTCATCATTACTCTCTGTGATTCCTCATTGTCCTTTTTAAGCATTGGCTCCATAATTCCCTGAGTCACGCCAAAGATCATTTCAAAATAAATTGTGGTCTGTTTCCCGTATTCCATTTTTCTACATTAGTATAACCACTCTTCAGCGGGCGCGGTCTTTTGCGATCCGCTGCAAGAGTATGTTATAAGGTATTCGAGTCTTTTTGTTCTTGTATTGATATTAAATCAGCTATGAATTTTGCTTTAATAATTTTCCCAAAAGGGATTCGAGTTCTAAACTTTTCAGACTCTTCCACAGGAATCGTTGGTTGACTGCTTACAATGCCAACTATCTTATTATTCTCAATAACGGGGCATCCACTGTTTCCTGGATAGATACTCATGTCAGCCCAGAAGAAGGGGAGTTCATCATGGAGCATGGAGACGCGACCAAATGAAAAAGAAGGCAGTGAGAAATAGCTTGAGGACCATTGCGTTAAGGCAGCAGGCTGATTAGTTTGGCCGAGTAAAGCCGTCGAACTTGGATAACCGACAGTAAAAACCTCGGCTCCTTCTTGACTGGGCTCCAGGCCCAATTCTTCCGTCGCGATAGGGTCATATCCTAGCCTGATAAGCTCGTCACCAAATCTTGAATCCCGTTGATCGAGAGAAACTATCGCAAGATCTAAAACAGGTTTGGAAAAAGTATAAGGAACGGTAAATGAGGTGCCGGCGCCGAGATTCATTAGAAATGATCGATTGTGATCAAAGGTCGGTTGTAAAACCTCATCTAATGAGGGCACTCGGAAGATTATGTTGAAGATATTATCCTCATATCTTTGATCGAAGTACTCGCGTAGAATCTCCGGTATTTGTGATTGCCGCTCTTGAGTCCTATCAAGTTCTTCTTGATATTCACGTTTTGCGGAATATTTGTCCCAAAGAACGTGGCGAGCGGAAACTATATAGCGTCTGCTGCCATGTACCAAAAAAATAGCAGTGCCATGGTAGCGAATATCCCTACTTTTATCACTAATTAATTTCGCGAAGTGCTCTCGGTCAATTTTACCTTCATCCATTTCTTCCCGAAGGCTATCAATACGTTTGATACGGTCATAAATGTGTTCGCTATCCGTGGCACATTCTAAATGGACAACAGACTTTTTCCATTTATCCATAAATTTTCCCTTTTAGATGTTAGCAGTAGGGCCTTATAACGGTTGAACTGTGTGGCGCGGATTTTTGCGTCCACACCAGTGAATGGTTAGCTGCTTTTTACTTTAATACCGTTTTTAAAGGTAGGATCAGCCGCAATCATTTCACGCACCAAACTGAAATTATTTTTACTCGAAAAAACATATCTGGATGACCATTTAACCTGAAGTGAATTGTGGTTAATAACGTTTTGGGCCATTATTGGTATCGCCGTAGCTTCATTGTAACCTTTTTTATGATTTTCTATCCATTCCATATCAACAGGTAACTGTCGTTCAAAACCAGGCATTATCGTTTTTAAGAATCCTATCTTTTTGAATACATTCTGAAAAGTTTCTTCATGGCTCCTGCATAACATAGCCAAAGATAAAGTCTTTGTTAATGGGAAATAGACTTCTATCCCGGTAACTGCCAAGCCCAAATTGCCCCATAATGGACCAAAATCTTTATGGTTTTGGCGGAC
>DATKTE010000168.1:0-2342 GCA_035531295.1 Alphaproteobacteria bacterium | reverse complement strand
TATTACAAAAAAGATGACTAAGTTTTTTGGATGGAAAACAACCTCGTCTACCAGACCTTTTTCTCTGGCGGCACTCAAGGCTATTTTCTTTCGAAAAGATTCTGGATTTCCATCCGCTTTATTAAATGAGATGATTACTTTTGTTCGAAATGAGAAAGGTAAGCCGGAAGCAATGGATAAAAAACATGACGATGTGATCATGGCTGCGTCAATTGGGTATGCAATTTTACAAGAACAGGGCGCTTATGTTGATAATTCTAATGGAAATGATGACTCTGGACACTTTAAAATGATGTTTGGAGAAGAAAATGATCAAATAAGTCATTAAAAAGTAAAAAAAAGTAAAAAACTGTGGATAAAGTTGCTTGTTTTTTCAAAAATATGTATAATAGGAGTAGATAAATAAATATTTTTTCGTTATGGCAAAAAAACCAACAGGTGATAAAGCGACAATTGAATTTATCAACGAGAAAAAAGATCAAATGAAAAAAAGTCAGTACCGTATAAGGTTCGACGCTTTAGCCTCTGAAATTGATAAAAATTTATTGGACACATCTGTCTCTTATGGACAGAAACTTTATGAAAAAAGCGGGTGGGGTTCGATGGTGTTCTATAATAAGATGGCGAATGGGGCTTATGATATAAATGTCTACCCTAATAAACTTGCCTCACGCGATCAAAATAAATCTGGTGTTCCTGTGGCCCAGGAGCCTATTGCTTTTTCAAAAATTATTATTGCTACTTCGGTCCTCGCTGGAAAACTTCCAGACGCAAAGGTTGTTGCTGATGATAAGGTATACGCCAAGACAGCTTACGAGTTGTGGAAACGAAGTTGGTCAATGACCGGGGCAAATGGAGAGAACACTCTCATGCTTACTTATCAAAATCTATTTACTTACGGCTGGGCCGCATGGAGAGTGTATCCAAGGCGTGTTCAAGTTCCACGAAAAGGGACAATCAAAATTTTATTTGATGATATATATAGAGAGCCACTCGAGTGTACTCGAACTTGGCTCGGAATTGGTTTTAACAATGGAGACGTTTGGTCCCAAACAGAAGTTTACTATGAAAGGGACATGCCGAAAGAAGAATTTTTCTTAATGTATCCGGACGCTAAAAAGAATAAAAAGAAATTACAATATATTTCCGTTAGTAAAGAATCTAGCGATGAGGATCCTGACAAGGTTCAAAATAGTGTTACTATTGGATACTACGAAAATGTTTTAACAAACAGATACATCGTTGTTTGTGGCAAGATGAAAATTTACGACGGTGAACTTCCTAACGATGGCTCTCACGGATCAGTCGTAGTTGCTCGTTGTTTCCAAAAAAATCTAAATGACCCATATGGAGTTGGTCTTTATGAAATGATGCGTGGAAACACAGCAATTTATACATATATAAACTCTCTTAATGCACAACAAGTAGAAGCGGAAATATTCCCGTTGCTTTTTGGTGCTCAAGTTCAGAACGGGACATCTACATATAAGAGAGGACCAAATATTGTTAATCCTAAACATCCAGGCACTGACATTGATGTTGTTAAAACTTCTGGTAATGTTCAACAGGGCGTATTATTTGCTGACAAACAGAAACAAGACATTGAAGAGAACACTGGAATTAATAACATTGTAGCTGGTGCTGGAACAGAGAACACTCTTGGCTCTACTGTAATTATGAAAGAGGCTGCATACAATAGATTAACTCCACCAAAGAATTCAATGGTAATGGGATTAGAGACTGATGCTCACATTGCAAATACTTGGATGCGACAAATCTATCCAGTTGATAAAATCTTTATGATTGATTCAGGTGACCAACTAGCGGAGTTTGTAAAACAGAATCCTGATTATTTTGTAGAAGCTCAAGAAGTATTAGATGACTACGGTATTCCTATCGGTATGGTTGCTGCCGCTTCTAAAAATCTTAGATTAAACTTTGATTTTGACCAAGAGGGCGAGATAATGGAAAATGTTGAGACTAGACAGATTTCAGCCAAAGGATTGTTTGATGAAATGAAGAACGCTGGACATATGTCTGACTACATTGATTTCATTATCGACCCGGATTCAATGTTACTCCCATCATTGGAAATTCAGAAGCAAACATATATGGCTTTGTTCCCAGTGATTACAAACCAGATTACACTTATATACTCAATGAGAAACCAAGACCCAGAAGCTGCGGCTTCTCAACTGATGGCTTTGGAGAAACTACTTGATATCCAGAACGGAGATATATTTGACTACATTTCAAAAGCTGACTACGATGCGATTATAGCTAAACAACCATCACAAGCCCAACAGCAAATGGAACAAGAACAGATGCAACGAGACGCTCAA
>DATKTE010000167.1:0-2091 GCA_035531295.1 Alphaproteobacteria bacterium | reverse complement strand
ACAGAGAGCCAGCGGAACCTACTCCTGAGAAGAACAGGGAAGTAAAATTTACTACCGACTCAATGCTTAACACCTTTATTGGGAACGATAATAATAAGGAATAACGATGGAATTCTATGTTGAATTTAGAAGAAAAGTCTTTGAGAAGAATAAAGAAAACTGGGACGAGTATCTAGAGGATCTTATTCCATCGGGTGCTGTAAAAATAAACAGCAAGGTGTCTAGATTTTGTTTTTTTGAGTGTGAAGAAGATGATGTGGATGATTTTGTAGATAATGTGGAATCAACCGGAGCGTCTTGGCGGGAAAACTAAATGAAAAAGCTTTATGTGGAATTAGCAGATAGCCCCCTCAAGAGAGAGTATGGGCTAAAAGATCGGCACTCCCTAGCCGATAATCATGGTATGCTATTTAAATTTCCACATCATTCCGATCTTGGTTTTTGGATGCAGGATACTTATTTGCCGTTAGAAATAGCCTTTATAAGCGACGATGGTAAAATTTTTCAGATATCGGAGATGATTCCACTCAGTACTAGACCAGTATACGCAAAGCAGAGATGTAAATACGCACTAGAGGTTAAAAAGGGATGGTTTAGGGATAATGGAGTTACAGAGGGCAGCTATTTATCGGGTTTTGGTATTAGGTCAAACGGAGAGAGTCAGCTAAGATTCGCTCAGAATATGGACCAGATGAGTTTGGAGGGGATTGATACAGCGCCAGAAGTTCAACAGGATGATCCGGCGATGCAACAGCAAAATACTCAACAGCAGCCACAAGAACAAGCTCAGCAAGAACAACCAGATGCCACAACATCTCAAATGAGTTTTTCGTTTAAAAAGAGATTTCAAAGAGTAAATGCCCATAACCGACTGAGCGTTAATGCAGGGCGATTAGCTGATGTTTTAGTCATTTATCAGACGGAAGAAGCGTCAATTGTTCTTTTACCAAGGGTAATACAGGGTCCATTTACATTTCAGGGCGGCGTTAATGGAGAGTTAGTTCTAGCAAACGATATATCTCCAACTGTAGGAGGACAATACCCAAATGGCGAGGCGTGGGCGTGTGAACCAGGTCTTAAAACGCTATTATTGAACAATATTCTGTCTATGCAAGAGGTTAAAAGGAATGATTCTACTCAAGAGCAACAGATCATTGCGTGGATGAAAGAGTTACCTGAAGCAAACCAAATGCAGGATCAACAATTTTTCGAGTGGATGCCAGAGACTAATAGATAAAATTTTGTTAGAGGAATATATAAATGATTTTTGAATTAAAGATTAAAAGGAGAAAATAATGGAAAAAGCTTTCAATCTTAAAAGACATATGAAAAGAGCTTTTTATGAAGATGTTCGAGGGTATTGGATGGGGCAAGAGCGAGCCTGGATGGATAAATACAAGGAAAAAGTAGAGTCTGGAACAGCACCTCAGTCCGCTTGGACCTCATGTCTTGAAGAATACAATACGGGTTTACTTCAAGATATATCGAAAAAATAAAGGTTTTAGTACTAGGTTTTTGAAATAAAATTCAATTAGGTGATAATAAAACGAGGAGAGAAAAGATGAGTATGATTATTCCTGCTGGGGTAAATAAATTACAGTGGAGTCCAAAGAAAGACAAAGCTGAAGAAAAAGAAATGGTCAGAACTGCAAGCGTTGAAGGCGAAGCTCAGAAAAAAGTCGTTGATGCAGAAGTTGAAGAACCAGATGCTTTGGCAGAAGCTGCTAGAGCTTTCCTCGCCACCAAACAGGCCGAATCTGACGATTCCGAAAAGTCTTGCTGTAAGAAAGAAGGCTGCGAAGCTGATGCCTCTTGTGATTGCAAAGAAGGATGCGAGTATTGTTCAGAATGCTGCTATACCAAGGCTGGTACAAAAGAGCCAATCGTAGAAGCTGCTGGAGATGTTAAAGCTGGTTTAGGCTGTATAACAGAAGAGGCACCATGCTGCGAAGAAGGTGGTCTTCCTGAAGTAGTAGTTGAAGACGAGGCTGTGATTCCTGAAGCCGATGGAGCCGCTGTAATAGAGGTTTCCGAAGGTTTTCCTGAAGAGAGTACGGCAGAAGTTAGCGAAATTGAAATCGCTATCGACGA
>DATKTE010000166.1:0-6981 GCA_035531295.1 Alphaproteobacteria bacterium | reverse complement strand
TAGACGTAAAGCAGCTTCCTTGTCCGTTAGCCCTGTAGAGACATCTGTTTTTATATCAACTGGTAATTTTTTCTCAGCAGCTGATTTTTTGATACCAGTTTTCTTTTTGATGTCAGCTGACATCTTTTTTCTATCCGTCGTCGGAATATCCCTCTTTTTTCCCATGGTATTAAAATTTATTTAATTTACCCTTAAGATATTTTCCAAATTTAATTGTGAAAAGTATTTGTGTTATCTCACAATTTTAAAATTAATATCCTTAATGTGACTTTTTGTTTCGGATTCTTGTAGGAGGCTTACTGTTTTGCCAAAGTCAGTTTGTTTCCCCGTTACAGTAACTTCACCTGTGACCTCTCCTTGCACAACGATAGAGTCTGAGTAGGCGCTTTATCCAACACCACACTCAGAAGATAATGATTCTCCTGTAAGAGCAGCTTTTTTATTATGCATTGGAAACCCGTTATGTATTTTCAGGTTAAAAAGAAAGTTTAATGAACTTAAATCAATAAAGACATTAAATGTTCAAAATTTTTAAAGAGATTTTGAACATTAAATCTTCCTAACAGGTTGTGAAATAAGTCCTTTTTCAGACAACTTTTGAAGCAATAAATGAAAGTAAATTAGACCAGCATAGGGAAACCAAGTTTGTTCTATTTGTTTAATCTTATTATAGTCGAGAGTTTCATCAAGCTCGAGTAGCTTTTTTAAGCTTTTTTTAATTCCAACATCATCTCCAGGTAGAACGTCTAACCTTCCCATTCCTCGTAATAAAGCATATTCGGTTGACCAGCGACCAATTCCTTTTAAATCAGAGAGAAGCAAAGAAATGTCTTGATCAGATTTATGTTCAAGACTGGAATAGATTTCTTCATGTTTACTAACCTCAGTGGCCAGGTTAATAAGAGCTTCGCTTTTGTGCTGACTAAATCCTAACTTTTTAAGCTCCTCAGGAACACAGTTCATAATCTTGACTGCTTCTGGAAAAGCATAATTTATTTTGTTCTCTTCTTGAAAAGACAAACCATAGTGTTGCGATAAGCGATTGAGCAAGCTAAGTCCTGATTCAAGGGAAAACTGTTGGCATGCAATGGCATTCGTAAGCGCTTCAAAAATGCTAGGAAAACGAGGAGGCTTTAACCCCTTAAATTTGAGAACAAGGGGGTAGAGTTTTTTATTATTTTTCGCAAATATATAAAACTCTTCTAAATTCACATCTAATCCCAACATCCTATTTAACAATACAGTTAACTTTGTTTCTAACTCTGAGATCGGATCCAAACTATAGACAGTTATGATAATGTGTGAATTCTCAGTTTGTTGCTTAATCATAACCTTAGCGGGAGTATTGTTGAAAATAAATACTCTTATGTATTGAGTGCCATCCCAAGAATCTATAATATTTCTATCTCTTCTTCTCAGCGCCCATATGGTTAGGTCAAGCCTAAAAGGAGGGAGAGGATTTAAAACAAAAGATGTCGTTTGCATCACGATTGATCGTTAATACCCAGAAAATTCCTCCGTTCTAATATTATCATCATCAACGCCAGCTGCATTTAAAGTTTGTCGCATAGCAGTAACCATAGCTGCAGGTCCTGAAATATAATAAATAGGTTTTTTTAAATCATGAACATATTTAAGCAACATTTCCTGATTTATATAGCCTGTTTCACCGGCCCACTTTTGATGAGATTTTTCCATATCTGTCATTGTTCCTATAAATTTATAATTTGGATTCTCTTTTTCAAGGACTATCAAGTCCGTCAAAAAGGCGGCATCTTCTGGGCGCTTATTTGAATAAAAAAGAAAAATATGATGCGGCAATTTTTCTTTCGCTGCTTGTAAGACAATGCTTCTCACAGGTGTGATGCCAATCCCTCCTGTTAAGAAAACTGCGGGGATTTCTGAGTTGTTATGTAAGGTAAACGATCCATATGACGCATCAAATTTAAGGACGGTGCCACTTGGCATGGTTTTTAAATTACGTTTGAAAGCCGTATCTCGCATCCGTGTTGCAATCATTAAATCTTTTTCATAAGGAGGGTTAGCAAGTGAAAATCCGCGTAC
This sequence comes from Alphaproteobacteria bacterium, assembly GCA_035531295.1. Lineage (GTDB taxonomy): Bacteria > Pseudomonadota > Alphaproteobacteria > UBA9655 > UBA9655 > UBA9655. Next base: position 4,917 of record DATKTE010000166.1, on the reverse strand, counting down.
ATTCCCTTCTTCATCTGTTTCTTTAGGATCAATCAGAGTAAAATCGGCGAATTGTCCAGCTTTAAAAGAAAAGCCCTCTGGCTTTTTAAAATGAAAAGCCATTGTTCCTTCTGCAACCTCTTCATGTTTTAAAAATTCAATATTGTAAATGGTCATATGATTCCCCCTGATTGTTTATTTTTTATAATTCTAGACAAGAAATTTTTAAAAATCCTCAATTTAGGTTAGAGATCGAGCATGTGTTTGGTCTATATAATCGGCATGTTTATGAAAATGCTTAAAGGGCTTAATTTTACGTATAAAATCCCAGGCCATAAGCACTGCGCCTAAAGCAAAAACAATATCGCCTGGCATGCGCATCCATTGCCATAATAAGGTTGTATTATAGAATTCTAAGCTACGGGCATAGTTGTAGCCATGCTCATAGACAGCCATAAGCTGTGACCAACCAATGGGGAAGAAATTGAGCAAAACCCATAACACCAAACCTGCATTGTAGAGCCAAAAGGCCCAAACCCCTAAACGATCGTCCCAGTCTGTTCGATCACCTGTCATGTATCTTAAGGTTAAATAAATCAGGCCAATTGAAAGCAAACCAAAAGCACCGAAAAAAGAGGTGTGGGCGTGGTTTAAGGTTAAAAAGGTTCCATGTTCATAATAATTCATCAAGGGCGCATTAATGGCGCTTCCAAATACACCCGCACCCACGAAATTCCAGAAAGTGGCTCCTAAAATATATAGAAAAGGCAAACGGTAAGGAAAATTGTCATGATTGTTAATGATAAAATAATGATCAAGGGCTTCTAAGATCAGCAGAAAGAGCGGAAGAACTTCAAGAAAAGAAAACATACTCCCAAGAGATATCCAAATATCCGGTCCGCCCGCCCAATAAAGATGATGACCCGTACCAAGAATTCCACTCCCTAAGATGAGGATCCACTCAAGGAGGATGGTACGTTCAGCAAATTGACGGGAAACAAGGCCTACAGCCATGAGGAAATAAGCCGTAATAGCTGCTGCAAATAACTCAAAAGCCCACTCAACCCAAAGATGAACGACCCACCAACGCCAAAAATCAGTCAGGGTAAAAGAAGATCCAACTTTGGTTAAGGGAATCATACCAAAGGCATAGATTAAGGCGACTCCCATAGTGCTATACCAGAGTAGATGTTCGGCACGAAATAAGCTGTAGAAGGATCTCCAGTTAATTAAGTTTATAAGGGTTGGCCACATCGTTCGTAATAAAACAAGGCTCCAAAGGAGAAGGCCAATGAAGAAAAGAATCTGCCAAAATCGTCCAAGTTCAATATAGGAAAGACCTTGGTTTCCAAACCAAAACCATCCTTTCTGAATGATGCCTTGGATACCTAAATAATTCCCAAGGAGGGCTCCAGTGACAATAACAGCAAGTGCCCAAAAAATGATATTGACTAATGTTCGTTGACCTTTGGGTTCTTGTTTTCCAATGAGGGGAGCGAGAAAAAGGGCTGACCCTATCCAACCAAGGCCTATCCAGACAATAGGTGTTTGGAGATGGACACTTCTTAAGAAAGAGAATGGCAAATAGGTGGCTATATCAAAACCATAAAAGCTCTCTCGATCAACATAGTAATGTGCTAAAAGAGATCCGGCCCCCACTTGAACTAAGAGCAATAAAGCCACCACAAGAAAATACTTTCCAAGGGCAGTTTGGCTCGACGTTAAAGGAGAAAAGGTCGTTAAAAATCCTTTAGTTGTTTCATGAGGTCCTTTATGCTCAATGTAGAGACGAAAAATAACAAGCACGACTCCGATTGCAAAAAATAAGAGCGTCAAGGAGGCCCATGTCCATATAAAAACACTGTTCGTAGGCGTATTTCCTAAGGAAGGTTCATAGGGCCAGTTGTTAGTCCAAGAGTAATCCTTCCCAGGCCTGTTCGCTACTGTTGTAACTGATGAATAAATAAGAAAATCTGCTGTCTGAAGGGCCTCTGAAGGTGAAAGACTTGAGGCTTTTGTCCAACCTCTTACGAAGTCATTCTGCAATAACTTTTGAGCTATATCTTGGCGTAAGTCGATAATAGCTTTGGAAACAGGGCTAGACAAAACAACATCTGTCTCAGTTAAAACGATTGTCTTGAGATGGAATTGAGTTTCCTTTTGTACCACATCGGTTTGCTCGGACGTTAAAAATTCTAAAGTCTTGGCATATCTTTCTCTAGCAATGTTTGAAGAAACGCCTTTACCTAAGGCAACCAGGTAATGGGCCGTATAATCTTCTCCAAAATAAGAACCCATGCCATAAAGACTGCCATAGTCCATGAGTCCTGCTTTTTGAAATCCTCCTTTTCCCGCAATGATATTTTCTTTTGTGAGGATGGATTGTCCAGCAGGAGTTATAAAACGTTCTGGAATGGGAGGCGCTCCCAAATAGGTGCAATAGGTGGCCCATATCATTGTCCCCCAGCAACCAATAACCACAAGAATCAAAACATTAATAAGAACACGGGAAACTTTGTCCTGTGGAGGGAGTGAAGAAATCTTTTCAGTCGGCATTTTTCGCCTGTTACTTTTTTATTTTATCCAACATATGGCATTTTTCTCTTTTAAGTCTATAAAAATACCTGTTTAAGAAATAGCATACATGTGGAAAATGAATGGCCCTTCATTTTTTCATCAGATGAGATTAAGTGAATGCCCCTCATTAGCTTTTTAGTAAGCTTTATATGTCATCATTTTTTTTATTCGCTTAAAAAACAAATGAGAAGTGTTAACAAGATTGCAAAAATTGGATAAGCATCAGAAACGACCACCGTTTCAGACCATTGCTTTATTATTGCAAGGTAGTGGTTCTCTAGGAGCTTATCAAGGTGGAGTTTATTCCCCTATCGAAGACTTACCGTTTAAGGAGTGGAAAAAGCTATTAGCCATTCACCTTGATGGAGCATTTCTTACAACACGCGCATGTATAAAAGATATGTACAAGAGAGGAAAAGGGGGGAGCATTATTTACATGGGCTCGGTTCATTCCAAAGAAGCTTCTGCCTTAAAAGCACCTTACGTTACAGCCAAGCACGGTCTGATCGGATTATGCGAACTGGTTGCAAAGGAAGGGGCTAAGCACAATGTTCGGGCGAATGTGATATGTCCAGGCTACGTAAGAACCCCTCTTGTGGATAAACAAATCCCAGAACAAGCAAAAGACTTAGGGATCAGTGAAGAGGATGTGATTAAGAAAGTCATGTTAAAGGATACGGTAGATGGGGAATTCACAACCACTGCGGATGTTGCCGCTGTTGCCTTATTTTTTGCGTCATTCGATTCAAATGCTTTGACGGGTCAATCTCTTGTTGTAAGTCATGGTTGGTTTATGCAGTGAGGATAAAAAAGATGAAAATCGCAGATGTTAAAAAGACAGCCTTTTCTATGCCCCTGAATTCTCCAGCCTATCCGAGAGGGCCTTACCGATTTATGAATCGTGAGTTTCTGACCATCACCTATGAAACTGACATGGACAAACTGAAAGAAGTTGTTCCTGAGCCTCTTGAAGTGACAGATCCTCTTGTTAAGTTCGAATTTATTCGTATGCCTGATTCAACCGGATTTGGGGATTATACGGAATCAGGACAAATCATTCCAGTGACCTTTAATGGAAAAAAAGGATCCTATTCCCACGCTATGTATCTTGATGATGAAGCCCCCATTGCTGCAGGGCGAGAGATATGGAGTTTCCCTAAAAAATTGGCCACTCCAAGCTTACGTGTCATGCAAGAAACCCTTGTCGGACAACTTCATTACGGAGACTGTCAGGTTGCCTTAGCAATGATGGGCTATAAATATAATGAATTGGATATTCAAGATATATACAAAGCACTCCTCACGCCCAATTACTTCCTCAAGATCATTCCTCATGTAGATGGATCTCCCCGAATTTGTGAGCTTGTTGAATATTATTTAGAAAATGTAACTGTCAAAGGCGCATGGAGCGGTCCTGCAGCTTTGCACCTTATCTCCCATGCCATGGCGCCAGTAGCTGACCTCCCCATTAAGCGTGTTATATCAGCAACGCACGTCCTGACCGATTTAACTTTACCTTATGGAAAAGTTGTTTGGGATTATTTGAAAGAGTAGGTTTCATAACCATGCCAAAGCTCTATACAATCGGCCACTCAACCCGAACCCTAAATGAGTTTATGGCCATATTGCATGCCTACAAAATTACCCATCTGGTTGATATTCGTACGGTTCCGAAATCTCGTTATGTGCCTTGGTTTAATGAAACAGCATTGAAACCGGCCCTTGGGAAGGAACAAATCAGTTACACTCATATGCTCGAACTGGGTGGATTACGCCACGCCCATAAAGATTCCATTAATCAAGGGTGGCATAATGCCAGTTTCCGCGGATTTGCAGATTATATGCAAACCCCCGAATTTTATGCAGGACTAAAACAATTGAATGAAATCATAAAGGAAAGTGATAATGTCGTCATTATGTGTGCCGAAGCTGTGCCCTGGCGATGTCATCGCTCCCTCATTGCTGATGCAGAAATTGTTCGTCACACAAGCGTTTTCCATATTATGAGTGAAACGACTGTCCGCATTCACAAGCTAACTCCATTTGCCGTCGTTGATCGAACAAAAAGGCCCATTAAGGTTTTTTATCCTTGAATCAGGAAGCTGTGAAAATTCGTAAATGATTTCATGATGTATGTTGGAGCTTATAAGTCATCATTGATAAGCGATGAAGTCCAACTTTTTATGAAGAGATCTCTTACTTTTCTAATACATATATTCCAGGAGCATCTCGTAAAATTTTATACCCTTTTGTGGGTTGTCCCATGGGAGGAGGAGTCACTTTTCTCGATGACTGTTCAGAAAGCCATTGATGCCAAACAGGCCACCAAGAACCCGTGGTATGAGGGGTTTTTGCAAGCCA
>DATKTE010000165.1:0-2232 GCA_035531295.1 Alphaproteobacteria bacterium | reverse complement strand
TATTCCCGAAGAGAAATGCAGATGAATCTGTTTTACTGGTCCATGAAAGTCATAGGCTTTTTCGAGTGTTTCGCATATCAATTCTGGTGTTGCTGAGAGATTTGTGTGGCCCAGGCTAGGTTCATCGATGGATATTATCTTGGTTTCGATGTAATTGTTGTTTAAGATGCTGTTCTTTGCAAAATGATTTATCGTTTGGGCAAATCCGTCTAGTACGTCAGGGAAAGCTGTGGTTCCAACCTCAGCTAAATACTGCTCGATTGGACCAAAAATTGAAACTCGCAACAGGATTTTCTTTCCAAATTCTTCACTTAGTTTCTTTGCTTCTTGGTTGAGAACGTATATTTCTGGGAGAAAAGCTTTCTCTTGGTCGACAACAAATGATCCATTCTCCATAGCTGCATGAACAGCGTCTCCAACTTGTTTGATTCCACTATACTGTTGTGGAAAATTGACCACGTCTAAGCCTGAAGCAATTTTTTTCTTAAAAGAATCAACAACTACTGTGCAAAAGTTATTTTGGACAAATTCATCTTCTGCTGGATTTTTACCTTTAATTATTGCTTCTCTTGCAAGTCCATACGCTTTGCTATAGGCTTCCTTTCCAATTCCTTGAGGCAACGGGAAACTGCCAACATCATCAACTAAAGTGTCCATAAAGTATTACTAACTATAGAAATTCATTTAAAGACATATCCCACCAAATAACCGGCTGAAAGGTATGACTCTATGTCTGAATGTGTGTTCTGCCAGATAATACATGAACAATTGCCCGCAAGCGTAGTTTATGAGGACGAGCAAGTCATCGCGTTTTTGAGTAACCGCCCCGTAAACGAGGGTCACACGCTTGTGTTGCCCAAAAAACATTATGAGAACATTTATGAGATTTCAGAGGATGAGGTGGCTTATCTTTTCAGGGTTGTTAAGCGTGTTGCGCATGCAGTTAGGGATGCAACGGGCGCTGAAGGCATAAGAGTTGTGCAGAATAATGGGTGGGCGGCTGGACAGGTAATTTTCCATTTGCATGTGCATGTTATTCCTATGAAGCCCAATGAAGGTTTTAGTCATGGTAAGGCTTACCGGGATCCAACGCAGCCAAGGACCGCAGAATTGTTGGAGATGGATGCCGAAAAAATACGGCGTTACTTAAATCTGACCACTCATGGCTAACCTGAAAGAATGGAATAAATAGATAGAGGAGGGGCACTCTGATAGACTTGCATGGCTCCAATACAACGCCTTTGTGCTTGTTATCAGAGGGGTTATTTACTTCAAGAGTTAAAGCAAAAATGGGCCTTTTGCTAAAAATTAGGCGCATCCTTAAAAGTGTGAAAAACAATCATTGAACATTCAAAAGACGGATAAACATGACCGAGCAACCAAACGTGCAAAACAATAATAATGAACTTGCCCCTCAAAGTGAGAAACTTTTAATCGACAAAGATTCCATGAATTTTCCGTTTCACGCTGCATACCTTGTTTATGAAGAAGCTTTCGACAAGGCAACGGAAGCTCATGTTAAAACAGAGTTAAACCAGAACATTCAAGACCTAAAAGAAAACAAAATAGACCTTGAAACGTTCTATCGGAATTTGGGTCCTTTTAGAAAACTCGACGTTCCCCGTCAAGAAAGGTTCTCGATGCAGACACAGCGAAAGAAAGATTGGCGCAAGAAGACTCAGCGGCAAGATAGAATCAAAAGACACAAGAAATAGCTAAACATTTTCTTCAATTTTTTAAAAAATTCAATTGATAACCTTTATTCACGCGCGTTTTTTTAGTTTTACTGTTTAATCATGTTTAAACGTTATATACGGAATGCTTAATTGGAACACGCAATGTAAAAGTTAACCTAAAAGTTCAAAAAGGGATTACGATTGAAAACACAAGACATCGCTGTCATTGGAATTTGTGCCGCACTTTATGCTATTGTTGGAATCTCAACAGCAAATGTAAGTTTTTTTGGCATTGGTTTTCTACCAGCAGTTGTAATACCAGCAGTTTTTGCAGTATTATACGGTCCATGGGTGGGTGGAATCAGCGGAGCACTTGGTATCTTCATAAGAGACATGTTTGTGCATGGCAACGCCGCCTTAAGTCTAGTAGCCGGTGTGCCAGCGAACTTCATACTTTTCTTTCTCATTGGCTACATATCAATTCGAAACATAAGCCTAAAACAAGCACTCGTAGGAGTAATAGTTGCAACTTTTGCGCTTCTATTCCCAACGATTA
>DATKTE010000164.1:0-3582 GCA_035531295.1 Alphaproteobacteria bacterium | reverse complement strand
AGTTAAATTTTTATCCCGCTAAACAGGTTTTTTTTTATTTAACTGGGGCATGGCAATGACAGCAAGGCGTATTTAACAAAGGCGCAGCGAATTTAACCGGGGGCCCTTTACTCTTTGCTCTTTCCTCTTTTCTTTTTTCTTCGGTTTCTGTCCCCTGCTTGCCCCGTTAAATTCTTCGAAGAAGACGAACGTAGCGGATTTAACCAGGGCCCCCCCTTTAATCAAGGATCAATTGACCCCAGCCCCGTTTCTCTTCAATAATTAATAATTAAGATTTATCCCGTTAAACGTTTTGTCTCTACACCGTAAAGTTCAGCTAAATCTCTGTCCAGCATCACCTTAATACCGCGTATCAGGTATATTTTGCTCTCAATCAGTTCAATCGGAACCAGTTCTGTCATTTTAAAGTGCCTTTTCCTTTATGGCTAAGGGTTCAGCGTTCTGGGTTCCCCGGTTAAATTCGTCCCAGTTAAACAAAAAACGGACAGGTTTCACAGGATAAACTCCGCTCGTCTTCTTCGAAGAATTTAACGGGGCAAGCAGGGGACAGAAACCGAAGAAAAAAGAAAAGAGGAAAGAGCAAAGAGTAAAGGGCCCCCGGTTAAATTCGCTCCGCTCCTTTTCTCCGAAAAATTTAACTGGGCAAGCAGGGATCAGGCGTTTGACGATATCTGTAATTAAATTGATTTTGAGATACCAAGATATCTGCTCTTTTTATGATTTTGGTTATAATATTTCAATTATCTCCCACAAATTACTTCAAACCTCCTGCCTTATACTTTGAAACTTCTCAGGTTTTTTCTCCCAATATAGCCTAAGATATTGTAAAAACTGTCAAAAAAAAGCAAAAATGTTGTCAATTATTGTCAAACCATTTTGGTGTGCAATTCGCCGATATGGCTTAACTGGTTGATATTTAATAGATAACCAAATTTTATTAAATTAGAATGTTAAACCTTGCACGATTTTTGCTTTAAGAATAACCAATTAGGATGCTCGGGTACACTATTTAAGGTGAAAGCTTCACCTGCTGGGATAGAATGATATTGAGGAGGAAAAACCAATGTATAAAACAGTTGAGGAAAAATCTCTACAAAGAAAAACTGATGAAAAACCAATCTACAAAAAGCTATCCTGGCCTGTATTGCTTTTGATTCCGACAATTCTGTTAATTTTGCTTTTGGGTGCGATAATGGGAGCAATTGCGGGTTTGACGAGTACGGCAGAAATGCTTGAAGATGGCGCTGTTAAGCTTGAAGCTATAGCCACCGGGGACGGACAAATAACTGAGCTTAAGAAAAATGAACAGGCAATGGTAGAAGCAAAAACAAAAAAAGTTGATTCTGAAGAAAAAAAGAAAAATCAAGAAAATGTTGTCACCGAGTCAGGTAACATAAATAAGGAAATCATTTTTAAGGTTCAGGCTCTTTCCTCAGAAAACCCTCTTGGATCAAATTCTCCGCGGTTTAAGGGTCTAAAAAATGTATGGGAGTACAAAGACGGTGGTCTGTATAAATATACTATAGGAAACAAAAGAGACATACAATCAGCATCTGCATTGAAATCAGAATTACGCAAGAAAGGCTTTAGCGATGCTTTTGTGGTTGCTTTCAAAAATGGAAAAAGAATACCAGTCAGAGAAGCGCTGAGGCTTTTGAATTGATTCGTATGCGAATGAGTTATCACATAGGACGGACTTGTGAAAGACATGAGGGTCGCATCTTAATTATTAATTATTGAATAGAAATAGGGCCGGGGTTCAAACTTCGATCCTTGATTATCAGCCTTCGCTGTAAGCTTCCGACTTCGCTCTTCGAGCTTCGGGCTTTGCTCTATGAGCTTCGGGCTTCGCTCTGCGAGCTTCGACCCGACAAGACGACCCGACAAGGCGACGGGACAAGATTGCCCGACAAGAAAGACGTAAAAAATACTGAAAGCATATTATGAACCAGGAGATGGAATGTCTCTTGTCCAAGACGCTGCGAATCTGGCGCATCCTCGATTTTCGTTCAATTAGGTTCAAATCAGCAGACTCCGGGGGTGAAGTTAAACTGCAAAAGTCCTGAAAGGTAAGCCATGGATAACGACGACACACGACGTTCTGCGGCTGATTGGTTTAATGAAGGTTTAAGATGTTTCAACAAGCCGGACGGTGTTGGGGCTGTTCGAGCATTTGAAGCAGTTGTTGAAATAGATTCTGCCTTTCGCCATAAGGACGGCGACAATCCCTATTTTTATCTGGGTAAGATTTCCGAGATCGAAGGGCGGCTTAACGATGCGATTCCGTTATACTCGCGTGCTTTGGCACTGGACCCATACGACGAGGAAAGCCTGATAGGGCGGGGAAGCTGTTACACGGTCAAAAAGAATCACGAACTTGCCGTAGCCGATTTCAAGAAGGTGCTTGATATACCCCCTGAAGTCAGAAATGCACCGTTAAAGCATGTTCTTTATGCCATTGCGGAAAATTACCGTCAGCAAAAGGATTGGCCAAACGCACTTTACTGGGGAGAAAAAGCGCTTGCAGAAGATCCGGACAATTTTCGGCATCAGGAACTGGTCTCCGAAGTTAAAAAACAGATGAAGTGAGAAACTAAGGATCTACGGGACGTTGGTGAAAGATTGACATTTGGGACTCTGGGGGAGGTACATAAGTTTATAAGTTGCTATTTGCCGGTTTGGGTAATTGGGATCACTGGTGAAACAAGAAGTTTTAAATAGCAGAAACATGGAATGGTATATATGGCTAATCGAGTTTGCCCCCACTGGGTGGGATATTTATTGATAAATCCCTTGCGGAAACTGTTTGAAAACCCAAATAAGATTTTAGGGCCATTTGTTCAAGAGGGTATGATCGTCCTGGAAGCGGGTTGTGGTATGGGTTATTTCACCCTTCCTTTGGCACGGATGGTGGGTCCAAAAGGCCGGATAATCGCAGTGGATATCCAACCTAAGATGCTGTCGGCTTTGAGGCGCAGGGCTCAAAAAGCCGGACTTTTGGCCAGAATAGAGTTGCGCCATATTAGAGAGGATGGACTTGGTGTAAAGGATATTTCAGGTAAGGTGGATTTTGCAGTCGCTCTTCACGTTGTTCATGAGGTGCCTGACCAATCCTCTTTTTTTGCCGAGGTATGGCAGGCTCTCAAACAAGGAAGTAAACTTCTTGTTGTGGAACCCAAAGGTCATGTCTCTCAGGATCAGTTTTCAGAATCTGTGGCTGCCGCAGAAAATGTCGGTTTTGTATCCGAGGTACTGCCAAAAAAAGTGGGTGGCCGGATCGCTTTGCTAATTAAAAAGACAAACTAAAGATTACAGGAATCTTGGGCCTGGGATCAAACTTTGATCCTTGATTAAAAGAGGGGTTCATGGGCAAACACATCATTTAATTGGATTAAAAAAACTCGATTCAATTAGCCTTATTTTTTACGATATCTGTAATTGAATTGATATTGTCGGGAGGCAATTTTATGTGCGAATTACTTGGTCTTTGTTTCAACAAAGAAGTTTCCTTTCGTTTGGCATTTTCCGGTTTAAAGGCCGGAGCAAGGGAGAATCCTGATGGTTGGGGAACGGCCTGGTATG
>DATKTE010000163.1:0-2121 GCA_035531295.1 Alphaproteobacteria bacterium | reverse complement strand
GATCTCTATTCATTTTTGTAGATATAACGAATGTATCAGGTTTTGAAGGCTCAATTCTTAAAAGATTGTTCTTCGCCAATACTCTTTTAATTTTGTCGTGAGTTTCTGGGTTAGCTTTGGGACATTGAGAAATTCCAACTCGATAAATCGCGTTATTTCTACTTTTATCAATATTTCTCCATCCTTCACTAACATACCACCCAACGATCCTAAGAAAATCATCTGTTGGGATTCCGAAATATTCTTCTTGGTCTTCTTCTATCGCTTCCCACTTGTCAATTGACGCTCTAAACATCGCCCTTTCTTTGACCTCAGAGGCATCTGTTAATTGCCATTCGCCAAATCCTTCTTTTCCATTAGAGCACGTCCTTGGAGCCCACAACATTTTATGATTAGGGGTGACCAACATGTCTATCTTGCCTGTTTTAAAGTGCTTCATTTTTGGACTGTTCCCATCAACAGAGTCCCAATCATACTCATATTTTCTAATGGCCTTTTGATATTCTAAGGCACCCGTTTTCTGGTTAAGGGAGGCAACAAGATCATTCTCAATGTCTAAACTGTCCTTTGTTTTCAATCCGTTATTGGTTAAAATTTTTGAATCTTCACTCAAGCAAAATGTCGGACCTTCCCCATTAAGCAAAGCGTTGTTGATCATCATTCCATCTAAAACTTCTTGATTAATGAATTCGAATTCATTGCTCAAAGTGAGAACTTTCCCACTGTTTCCATGAATACCAATCTTACCATTACGTCTTGTAATAAAAAAACCATTTGGAACAGTGAAACACCACACTTTCCCATCATATGCCTCTCTCTTAATATGCCTATCTTTAATTGTCGCATACCCCTTAGAGGACCTTAGATCTGACCAATAAACGATATATGTATCGTGATAATGATCGTTAACCTTTTCTTGAATTGATATCATTGGAGAGTACCCCAACTTAAATACAATCTCTTGAACATTATCCGCCAATTTCTTAGATGTAGTAGTATATTTAAATCTAGCATCGCCCTTATCACTAAATCTAACATTTCCATCACCATCCATAAGAGAATTCAAGATAATTCTAAGTTCTCTCTGAGGTAAGTTTAAGATCCAATTTGGGATGAATTTATTTGGGGCTTTATGCCCATAGGATTTTTGCATTTCTTGGGCCATTTTAGAATCATTAATTAGCCAATATGTGCAATCGCTATGTTCGTTAGACGATCTATCACAAAAAGTTTCTTGCACTTTACCCAGTTTAAATATGTTGTCCCTCATGTCTTGGAAGCAAGGGCTATTATTACATTGACAAATTTGAACAGCGGTACTGTACCCCCTATCTACTTTAATGCTTCCCTCTGATAAATAATATCCTAAAAATTCTAAATAATCATCCAAAGATAAGTCACACAATCTATGTTCCTTTTTATATGGAGCTTCGTCAGGTATTTCTCCGAACCAATCTAAAGAAGTTTTAAATCTGTCATTTCTTCTAACATTATCTGCTCGGCACTTATCCCAATTTTGGCTAATATACTTGTTTTCTTTAGCGTTCCAAATTGCTTTTTCTGTTAGCATTTTATGGTTTGGAGTAACACATGCATTTACATTTTGGCCTTCAAACAAACACAATTCACCATTAAAATCATATTCATGATACTCTGTTGGCACTTCATACTCTAAACAATCATTATCTAAATTATAAGTTGCAATTTTCTCATCGTAATCTTTTGATACTTCTGAATATTTTTTCCATCCATTCTCTGTCAATACTTCTGTTTCTTGATCGTGACATGCTCCGATGAAATCGAAGTCAAATGCATGATGGGTAACGATAGTTAAATTTGGGTCATTCGCAGTTTCTGCAAGCTGAGCTTGTACTGCGGCAATATCTGCTGGTCCAGCAGGACGTTCATCACTACCGACCTTAACAATCTTAATCGGGACGATCAATCTTTCCGCAACGATCCACTGAGCAACCATAAGTTTTGTTTTGTAAGAAAGGATTGGGAAAAGTCTACGAACCATTCCGATACCATAACGGCTATATCCGCTTTCACCATATTTAAGATGAGATACGTTGCGATTATCGAGTCTAATTGGTTGACCAGAAGAAACAAATGCAATAA
>DATKTE010000162.1:0-2635 GCA_035531295.1 Alphaproteobacteria bacterium | reverse complement strand
CAACATCAACGTCTGGCCTGATTTCAATCGTAAACTTTCTTGATAACATTTATTGCCTCCAATTAATACCGAAGTAATAAACCTCTTTACCACAAAAACAAGTAGAATCTATTACTGCTAACCGGCAAGTCACACCCTTGCCACGGTCATTTTTGCAATACTTGCATAAATTGTCGGATTCGATTTTGCAGTTGTCATCTGGGCTGCGTTGTGTCTCGATGTTATACCGATACCCACACTTGTCGCATAGTTCCCACATATCGTTCCAGAGATGATCTATTTCGTTTGAGCAACTCCTACATTTCATAATTCTATACCTTTCTTTTTTGCTATCTTCTTGGTTTTTTCCCGATACTCTTTTGCAATATCGCTTATTGCCATTTTGCTATGCTTTGCCAGTGTTCCAGATAGTTCTATTAATGATCTTGCCGTTCCTTCTCCATACATATCATCAATTTTAAACCCATGTTTTGCCTGTTCACCTTTGTTCTGCCCGTTACAGTACACACATTGGGCATGGCAGTTCTGTTCGTTATATCGAGTTGCAGCCTTTCCCCTCGTTGCGTAATGCCCACACTGAGCCTCATATTTCCAGTGGAGCGACTTCCCACAAGTAACACATCGGCAATATTCACCTGTAATTATATCTCTTATTCGGATAAATCTTGAAAACCATTGATCCGCTGTGTTGCGCTTGACTTTGTTTCTACTGGTTTTAAGGAAGAATGTTGTCATTTTAAGAAAATCCTATTATGGTGTTTACCTGTGATTCAATAACATTCTTGTCGCTTCCTTGACATATTTCTTTTAGAGCTACATCTATTACACCATTAAACAATTTCTCAAACTTCACATTATCCATTTTAGAGAAAGATATTGATTCAGCGAAATACATCGGGCTACCATTTGGAGCTACAACCATTGAGAAAAATCCTGCTTTCATAGTTAGCCAATACCGTAGAGCTTTTTTATTTTCAAAGTGATCCTGCATATCAAACAATACAGCTATCAGAGCAAAAAACTTTTGATGGTATTTATAATTACGCGGTTTCCAGATTTTACAACGAAACACCTCTCCTAGAGGAAACTTTTTACAGTCCTCGTAATTGTCCTCACCTATCGGCGCAAAGGTATTATATGCTGTTCTGGTTACATCTATTTCCATTATATTTCCTTCTGCTCAAGCAAAGCAGCTATTTTCCGGTTGATTTTATACTTTTTACGGGCATCTGCGATTGTCCTCTTTCCAGAAACAATAGCGGCCTTAACGACTTCATACTCAGGAGTACCCTCGTTGAGCCACGGTAATTCTTCGGGGTCTAATACAACCGTTCTTTTAGAGGGTGTTTTCTGTGGCCGGTTATCCTGAGAATCAGGGTCAAGAGAGTTCTCAACGATGTCATAGGCATTCATAAGAAGGTATCTGTTGGTGAAGGTAGCACAACCACCCATTTGCTGAGATGCGTTTGTAGCCGTTATAACGGGCATCTCTGTTGACATCTGAAAAGATTCCGATTCTCCGCTTTCAATGTCGATCACTTTCAACCACCCGTGCAATCCGTTTGTGTCCCTTATCAGAGAGAACTTATTAAACAATCCTTCTGTCAGGCAAGCACCGTACACAAGCTCGTTAACCTGCTCTGGTGTGTAATAATTATACTCAGAATATTTGTTCCTTCCGGCTTTTCTCAGATCACTTGCCTTTATAGCTGCTCGACAAGCCTTTAATTTTGTTAGAACTTTTAATGATGATTCTGGCATTGTTGCTCCTTATTTTATTTGAATATTCTGTTTTTCATCAATCTTTGCTGGTACGTCTAAATCTTTGCCATTTTTAATATACTCTTTAATAGCCACTTTATCCCATGATTGAGTAGTTTTTACCCATCCTTCAGGTGCATTGCTAAAAGTTAAATCAGCCGATATTTCAACGCTTGAAGATTTACGCCATGACACTGTGCTGTTTTCATCCTTGAATTTTTCACCTACAGCCATATAGCTCGCAAGGTATTTTTTAAGGGATTCCGCTTTATCTTCTGCCTGTTGCCTGCGCTTGGAAAGACACGCCTCTTCTGCTTTAATCATTCCAGCCTCGCCATTAAGGCTTTTAATGTACCGGCATATATTGCCTATTTTTATTTCCCTTTCGCCTTCTAGAGAGTCAAGCAACAAGGCTAACCCGTCAGCTATTTCCCCGTCATTGTTTTCAGCCTGATATTCAGCTTCTGCCATTGCCTCTAACAAATTCGCGTCAATCTCGTATAGTGATCTCATGATATACCGTTCTCCTTTTTGATTTCATCCAGCTCTGATTTATCGACACATTTTGTTTTTCCTTCGCGTTTCCATATTACACCATCAAACCGCTGTAGTTCGATATGATATAGACCGTCGTTCCAATCAAACACGTTTAGCCTGAGACTTCCGTTTATCTGAAATGTCTCTTTACCGGCTTTTGGCTTTCCATTTACTGTTAGCTGCATGATGATTCCTTTCTGTGAGTGTTAATTGATGTACAACGTTTGACACATGACGCTGCACAAAGGGACAGGGATTTGAACCCTGAAGGCCGTGAAGCCGCTACATTAGCAGTGTAGTCCGTTACTATTACGATACCCATCTGTGTGGCGTTCCT
>DATKTE010000161.1:0-4858 GCA_035531295.1 Alphaproteobacteria bacterium | reverse complement strand
TGTCAGATGTTCCTGGGAAACCAGGATCACAGGACATGCTAAACATCAGCCATTTACTCCTGGCTGTACATCTAAGACTAGATGAGGAAGCTTTACCCATACACAATGAACGTCCAGATAGAAGAGATGATACAGCAGAAGTGATGAGATGGTTTTGGGGAAATGCGACAGTTGCGAGGCGCTATCCAGCTTATTTCCAGATGAGTCTGGACTATAATTTTCAATTGTGGGGTCGCGGAAATACCTCTAGAGCATATAACATACACTATATTTTAAATGAAGTCTTTACTGTGAGTAATTCGCCGTATCCGGATATAAATTATTTCCCTCTAGAGATTGAAGGGAAAACACTTAGAACAAACGAAGATTTGCAGCCAATACTCGAAAGATGGGAGAAACACACTAAACAAGCGTTGGAATCTAACATCTAACTAAACCCAAAAAGTTTGCAATTCAACCCCTTGCCCTCCTGGGCAAGAGGTCTTTTTGTAAATAAATCATTTTTCCTCTTGAAAACAATCTATGCAATGACTACTTAAATTATATGGTAAAGCAAGAGTATTATATATTAAACATCTTAAGAGGGCTGAGCGCTCTTTTGGTGCTATTCTATCATTTTTTTGTTTTTTTCTTTGCGCATCAGGCCACATCCGCGGGATTGTTGCAAATTGAACCTATGGACTTGCCTGATCCCTTCTACCTGCAAGCTTTAATGAATTTTCCTCTCAATATAGGACATTTTGGATTGGCCTTCTTTTTTCTGATCTCAGGGTTTCTGATTCAGCCTTCCCTTGAAAGATATCCTTCATTCAAAGACTTCGTGATTCACAAAATTCTGCGTCTGTGGCCCAGCTATCTCATTTGCTTTGCCACGGGACTGCTGTTCGTTTACGTCTTTTATCTCTTAGGCGATAGCTCCTTTCCTTACACTTTGGATCATGTTTGCTCAGCCTTTTTTTGGGTAAGGGATATTTTCCATTATCCCTTGATTGATGGATCTGTATGGTCTCTTGAAATTCAGATCAAATTTTATCTCTTTGCTGGGATTGTTTGGAGCATGGGGGGCAAGAATTTTCTAGAAAAAATGTGTTTTTTACTTGTCTTCATGAGTATCGCTGTTTATGGGCTTCACACTTTCTTCAATGGTGAAGACGTGTCCTGGTTTTACCTTGTGGGTGTTGCGCGTAAAAACTTACAATATTTTATGCTTATTTTCTTGGGCGCAATTGTGTACTCCTTTTATAAAAAGCAAATTTCATGGCAAAAAGCCTTAGGCTTGGGCAGCATCTTGCTCGGCTGTTTTGTGTCCCCCTTGTTTCATTCGCCTGATGTAATCAAAACAATAAGTTACTTATTAGGGTTGTTGACCTTCACCTACCTCATACTTTTCCAGGCTACAAGCATTAAAGCTAAGGGAATGCTGAGCAAGATACTCAATTGGGTCTCAGAAATAAGTTATCCCATATATATTGGTCACGTGCTTCCGGGGTATGTAATGATGTATTTAATGATCGAGAACGGCCTGAGCGTTTACCTGGGGATTTTTATCTCCATCATCTATACCTTAGTTATGGCAGAAATTGTTCATAAAAAGATTGAAGTTTCCTTTCTTAATATGGGAGGTAAATTATTTTCTTTCTTTGCTCGGAAGTCTCTACAATACCCATAAAAACAAATGACTTAGGCCTTCCTTTTTAATTAACTTTCTCCATAACTCATCATTTGTCCACACACACGTGTCATCCTTGGGCTAGGAAAGGCTTGTTTTTCGAAGAAAAACAATGACTTTTCTTGACCCGAGGATCTTGTAGCCGAAAAAATCCTCAGCCAAGAAATGCTAATGTTTTCCTTCGGAAAACAAAGAATTTCTTGCCAAGGATGACACCGTGGTGAGTAACAACCTTCCTCCTTTAATTAGCCATTTCATTAAATTTCTTGGGTCTATCTCCCTTTTTAGTGTACTATGAAATAGGGGAGACGCGGATGGATCACGTTCTGAAAGAACTCGATAAAAAGCGAGAAGCTGCAAAGCGCGGAGGGGGTCTTAAGCGTATCGAAGCCCAGCATCAAAAAGGCAAATTAACCGCACGAGAACGTCTGGAAATTTTATTGGATCCGGATTCCTTTGAAGAATGGGATATGCTGGTTGAACATCGCAGCAAGGATTTTGGAATGGAAAAAACTAAAATTCCAGGCGATGGGGTGATTACAGGTTATGGCACAATCCATGGTCGAATTGTTTTTGTCTTTTCCCAGGATTTTACGGTTTTTGGGGGAAGCCTCAGCGAAGCTCATGCAGAAAAAATTGTAAAAATCATGGACAAGGCTATTCAAGTTGGGGCTCCAATCATCGGTTTGAATGATTCAGGGGGTGCGAGGATTCAAGAAGGGATAGACTCTTTAGCGGGATACGCAGCCGTCTTTCAACGTAATGTCCTGGCTTCAGGGGTCGTTCCTCAAATATCTGTAATTATGGGGCCTTGTGCAGGTGGAGCTGTTTACTCTCCTGCTATGACAGATTTTATTTTCATGGTTAAGGATTCTTCTTACATGTTTGTAACAGGTCCCGATGTCGTTAAAACAGTGACACATGAAAGCGTAACGCACGAAGAACTCGGTGGGGCTCTTGCCCATACCACGAAATCAGGAGTGGCAGATTTAGCCTTTGAAAATGACTTGGAAACTCTTTTAGAAGTTCGTCGTTTCTTTGAATTTTTGCCTCTCTCCAATCGAGAAGCTCCTCCTCTCAAGCCAACTCATGATAGCCCAACACGTGCGAATCCATCATTAGATACGCTCATTCCTCAAGATTCTTCTAAAGGGTATAATATGAAGGATCTCATCTATAAAGTTGCTGATGAGGGAGACTTTTTTGAGCTGCAACCTGACTATGCCGCCAATATAATTATTGGGTTTGCGCGCATGGCGGGTCAAACCGTTGGAATTATTGCGAACCAGCCTTTAGTTTTAGCAGGGTGTCTGGATATCGATTCGTCACGGAAAGCAGCACGTTTTGTAAGATTTTGTGACTGCTTCTGTATTCCTCTCATAACGTTTGTTGATGTGCCTGGGTTCTTACCCGGCACGGCTCAAGAATTGGGTGGGGTTATTAAGCATGGGGCAAAGCTCTTATTTGCCTTTGCTGAAGCAACCGTTCCTAAAGTCACCGTGATAACGCGCAAGGCCTATGGGGGCGCCTATGATGTGATGAGCTCAAAGCATTTGCGCGGAGATGTGAATTTTGCTTGGCCTTCTGCAGAAATTGCCGTTATGGGACCCAAAAGTGCGGTAGAAATTATTTTCCGCAATGAACTGGATAATAAAGAAAAGGTTGAAGCCTATACAGAAGAATACCGTGAAAAGTTTGCTAATCCCTTGGTGGCAGCCAGTCGCGGGTATGTTGATGATATCATTTTGCCTCACACGACACGGGCACGCATTTGTCGATCTTTACAAATGCTTAAAAATAAAAGACTTGAAAATCCATGGAAAAAACATGACAATATACCACTATAAGTATAATAATGGGAGACTCTTATGAATGAACAAAATGCTCGGGAATATGTAAGCAAACTTAGGCGTTTTTACACAGATGCGCTTATTTACGTCGTTGTGAACTTAGGTTTGATTTTGATTTGGGCGATCGCCGGTGGAGGGACTTTTTGGCCAATTTGGGTCATTGTTGGGTGGGGTATAGGTCTTGGAGTGCATGCTTTTTCCTTAGGTCTCATTCCTCAAATAAACGGCGTCGTACCTTTTATGACAGATGAGTGGGAAGAAGCACAAATTCGCCATTTGATGCAAGAAAAAGAGATTAAAAAGACACAAGCAAAAAGGGCTGAAGTGAAAAGAGCTGCAGCAAAAAAAGCTGAAGTGAAAAAGGTAGAGGTAAAGGTTGCGGTAAAGCCAACGTCGAAGCCAAAACCAAAAACCACTGCAAAAAAGCCAAAGGCTGCAAAGGGAAGGAAAGCGACTTCTAAGAAGCCGTCAAAGCCCGCCGTTTAATCAGTCACGGAGTGTTTAAAAGAGTCCTTATTGCCAATCGCGGGGAGATTGCCTGTCGCCTTATTAGAACCTTGCGGCGCATGAAAATTGATGTTGTTGCTGTGTATTCTGAGGTTGATGAAGGCGCTCTTCATGTAAAAATGGCAGATGAATCCTATCTTTTGGGTCCCGCGCCCGCACAGACGAGTTATTTAAATAGCCAAGCGATTTTAAAAGCTGCCAAAGAAAGTGGGGCAGAAGCAATACACCCTGGTTACGGCTTTTTATCAGAAAATGCAGCCTTTGCAGAGGCTGTACAGAGGGAGGGCCTTGTTTTTATCGGGCCATCACCCAAAGCCATTGCCACTATGGGTGATAAGCTTGAATCAAAAAGGGTCGCCCGCATGGCCGGTATTCCTTGCATTCCTGGAACGGATAAACCTGTCAAAGATTTGCGGCATGCCAAGATTTTGGCTGAAGAAGTCGGTTACCCCTTATTGGTCAAGGCAGTTGCAGGCGGGGGAGGTAAGGGGATGCGGATTGTGAGAGATCCGAGTGACCTTGAAAGTGCCTTAAAAGGGGCTAGCCATGAGGCTCATGCCAGCTTTGGGGATGAGCGCATTTTTCTAGAAAAATACATCGATTCCCCGCGTCACATAGAAATTCAAATTTTGGCGGATGGTTATGGGAATATTATTCATTTAGGTGAGCGTGAATGCACTCTACAGCGTCGTTATCAAAAAGTTATAGAGGAAGCTCCAAGCCCGTCCGTCTCCCCCTCCATGCGGGGAAAAATGGGAGAGGAGGCCATTCGCTTAGCCAAGACGGTTAACTACTCTTCAGTCGGGACAGTTGAGTTCGTGGTCGATCAGAG
>DATKTE010000160.1:0-11274 GCA_035531295.1 Alphaproteobacteria bacterium | reverse complement strand
TTGCTTCGGAGCAAAGCTCCTCGCAATGACGTCCAGGGTTTAGAAAGCATGTACCACACTTTCGTCATTGCGAGCCCCACGCAAGTGGGGTGAAGCAATCCAGTCTTTCTTGCTTAAATTCACTAAAAAGAGCGCTGAACCATCCCACTTCTCGCACAAGCTCTGCGAGTTTTTTGATTTATGAAGTTTAATAATTTGATTATGTTCTTAAACATCAAAAAAATCTACATTATTTAACAACCAATAACAAATCCATCCTTGACTCTTTACGCAGTATCTTGCGTATGGAAAGGAGGCCTTATAAAGGAAACTGTCCGTTTAAGACCTCCTTTATGGGCTTATTCCTTTCCACATCCTCGACTCAGGACGTTATGAATTTGTCCCATCTTAAAGATCAGGATGTCCAATTCATCGGCAAGAGTGGTTAGCCGTTGAAGTTGATACTTAAAATCTTTGAAGATTGTGTCAGATGTAGGTATATTGGATTCAGCCATGTGATCCTCCTGTTTAGGGTTATGTGGTTAGTAGCTCATGGGTGCTGAATCACCTATGGGCTACGCTTTAGGATAACAAACTTTTTTGCTAATGCAAAACTTATTTTCATTTCTTCAACAGCATTAAGCAGATTGTATTAAATAGATTTGATTAGAAGATCTGTCTTTCGAGAAACACTTGCCCTTTCCCTCAAAGACCAACATAATTTGTTTCACGTGAAACAATTTACAGTTTTAAGAGGACGTCATGGCCGGTCATTCACAATTTAAAAACATTATGTATCGCAAAGGTGCGCAAGATAAGAAACGCGCCAAAGTTTTTACGAAAATTATCCGAGAGCTGACAACATCAGCCCGTATCAGCCCAGACCCTGACGCTAATCCTCGCCTGCGCCAAGCCATTATCGCGGCCCGTGGCGCCAACATGCCCAAGGACACCTTGGAACGGGCCATTAAGCGAGGAGCAGGCGGCGAAGACACAACAGATTATGTTGAAGTCCGTTACGAAGGCTATGGTCCCGCAGGTGTTGCTGTAATTGTCGAAGCCCTCACCGATAACCGCAATCGAACGGCCGGTGAAGTCCGAGCCGCTTTTACAAAATTTGGCGGAAACTTAGGCGAAACCAACAGCGTTAGCTTTATGTTCGATCACACCGGCATCATTCGCTATCCCAAAGATAAAATTGAATTTGAAGCTTTTTTTGATGCGGCACTTGACGCAGGGGCTCAGAACATTGAAGAAGCCGACAAAAACTATGAGGTTGAGTGTAGTCTTGAAGACTTTTCAGCGGTTCGCGACGCTCTAATGACTAAATTCGGGGACCCTGAAGGGGCGGAGCTCATCTGGAAACCACAAACGACAGCACCAGTTGATGAAGAAAAGGCTGCTTCTCTCTTAAAACTGATCGATATTTTAGAAGACAATGATGATGTCCAGTCTGTATTTGCAAATTTTGAAGTGTCTGATGAAGTCATGGAAAAACTTGCGAGCGGGAAGTGATGAGAGAAAGTATTACAACAAATTTCCTTCTCACAGGTGTCCCCCCAAGGGGCTTAAGGAAGAAAGACTGGATTGCTTCGGAGCAAAGCTCCTCGCAAAGACGAGTGGGGGACGGTTCCCATTGTCGTCTTTGCGAGGTTTCGCAGAAACCGAAGCAATCCAGAAATATTTTAAAGTTCGTAGCATCTACAAAATTCCGGAATGACGCAGGGGGGGATCGCTCTTTTCTAAATCTCCGAGGTAGCACATGAGCATCCGCATCCTTGGTCTCGACCCCGGCCTGCGGATTACGGGATGGGGCATTATCGATGTGTCGGGGTCAAACCTTGCACACGTGGACCATGGAACCGTTACCTCTCATGATGAAGATGATCTTTCCTCCCGTCTCTTAAGCCTGTACACTCAGCTCACCGATATTATCCAACGTTATGCCCCTGATGAGGCCGCAGTCGAGGAAACCTTTGTGAACAAAAATCCACTATCCGCTTTAAAACTAGGGGCAGCCCGAGGTGTTATTCTCCTCGCTCCCGCTTATGCTGGCCTTGTTGTGGGTGAATATTCTGCGAATAAAGTTAAAAAAAGTGTTGTCGGTGTAGGACACGCGGATAAATCCCAAGTCGCCATGATGGTGGGACGGCTTCTTCCCAAAAGTGGTGGTGTAACGAAGGATGCCGCAGATGCCCTGGCAGTTGCCATTTGCCATGCTCACCACCGCACCTTTCAACAAATAACAAGGGCTGCCTCATGATTGCAAAACTCACAGGTCTCATTGATACCATTGGCGATACCTTCCTCATTTTGGATGTAAATGGCGTTGGGTATCTTATTTCATGTTCAAGCCGGACCTTAAGCAATATTGGCGCTAAGGACGAGCGCGCTATGCTCTTGATTGAAACAGTGATGCGAGCCGAAAGCCTCCACCTTTACGGATTTGGCTCAAGGGAGGAACAA
Source organism: Alphaproteobacteria bacterium (assembly GCA_035531295.1). GTDB lineage: Bacteria > Pseudomonadota > Alphaproteobacteria > UBA9655 > UBA9655 > UBA9655. The sequence goes on along the minus strand of DATKTE010000160.1, from coordinate 8,829 downwards.
GATTGTTTCCGCCTTCTTATCACCGTCCAAGGTGTGGGGATGCGCATGGGACTTGCTCTGCTTTCTGCCCTTGCACCATCGGATATCTATCAAGCCATTGCGGCACAAGATAAAACCACCTTAACCCGTGCAGATGGCGTAGGCCCTAAGCTTGCGACCCGAATCCTCACGGAATTAAAAGATAAAATCCCAGGCGACCTGAATTTTACCCCAAATGTTTATTCTCTCCCTTCCTCTCTGTCTCCTAATGTTCAGGAAGCAGTCTCAGCCCTTGTAAACTTAGGCTATCGCCGTTTAGAGGCAGTCACGGCAATAAGCAAGGCTCAGCACCATTTGGGTGAAGACGCTTCGCTTAATGACCTTATTCGTCAAGGGCTTAGCCAACTCGCGCGGAGTGGCACATGACCGTAGCCCCTCGCCTGCTCGCCTCAGAAGAAAATACTGAGATTGCAGAAATCACCCTTCGCCCCCAGCGGCTTGAGGAATTTGTCGGACAAGCTCAAGCGCGAATGAATCTCAAAGTTTTTATTGAAGCCGCCAAAACCAGGCGCGAGGCCATGGATCACGTCCTCTTCTATGGGCCTCCCGGCCTAGGCAAAACGACCCTTTCTCAAATCATGGCGCGGGAATTGGGCGTTGGTTTTCGGTCGACTTCGGGCCCTGTCATTGCACGGGCGGGGGATTTAGCAGCTCTTTTGACCAATCTTCAACCTTATGATGTTCTTTTTATTGATGAAATTCACCGCCTCAACCCAGCTGTGGAAGAAATCCTCTATCCAGCGATGGAGGATTATAAACTGGATCTTATGATTGGCGAAGGCCCTGCTGCTCGGTCCGTTCAAATTGACCTTCCTCCCTTCACACTCATCGGTGCCACTACCCGTTCTGGCCTCATTTCATCGCCTTTGCGAGATCGGTTTGGCATTCCCGTTCGCCTCATCTTCTATAACCCTGAGGAGCTGCAGGACGTGCTTTTAAGGGGCTCTCGCGCTATGCAAATGCCCCTTACACAGGACGGCGCCCTTGAAATTGCAAGGCGATCTCGAGGAACTCCCCGGATTGCCCTCAGACTCTTAAGACGGATCCGGGATTTCGTAATTGTCGAAGGCGAAACGGAAATCACAGCAAGAGGCGCTGATCGCGCTTTAACCCATTTAGAAGTTGATGCTCAAGGCCTGGATGCAATGGATCATCGTTATCTGAAACATATTATTGAGCATTTTGACGGAGGCCCCGTGGGCATTGAAACCCTTGCAGCGGCTTTAGCTGAACAAAAGGACACGGTTGAAGATGTGATTGAACCTTACCTGCTCCAACAAGGATTCATACAAAGAACGCCTAGAGGACGCATGCTAACCCCACGGGCTTACGAAGCTTTGGGATTCAAGGCTCCAACCAACACCTCAGCCCAACCTCTTGAGAATTATGATGAATAATAACCCATCAAACACCTGTGTCATCCTTGGCAACAGGATCCTCGGGTCAAGAAAAGCCTTTGTTTTTCATACGAAAAACAACGGCTTTCCTAGCCCAAGGAGGACACAAGTGGGGAAGGACGAGTCGTTACGATGAATAAATTTCACACCTTTCCCGTTCGTATTTACTTTGAAGATACAGACACAGGGGGTATTGTTTACTATGCAAATTACTTAAAATTTGCTGAACGCGGTCGTACGGAACTCCTACGCCATCTCGGCGTTAGTCATGCAGAAATGATTAAAGAACAAGGGGTTATGTTTGTCATACGATCTTGTCTTTTAAACTGTCTTGCACCAGCACGCCTAGATGATGTATTAGAGGTAAGGACTTACTTTAAAAAACTTAGTCATGCTAAGCTTGAGGTAAGCCAAACTATTGTTCGTGAGGATAAACTTATTGCAACCCTGGAAGTTGTTTTAGCTTGCATCAATTCATTAGGCAAGCCCATAAAGATGGATGACAATTTACGTCGTTTACTCATAACCTATGAATCCAATTTGGAGAGTTAAGTATGCCTACATCCGCACCTTTACCTGATTTGAGCGGCGTTGTCGCAGCTGCTGAAGTCGTGACCCACGACCTTTCCCTTTGGGGTCTTTTCACGTCAGCCGATCTCATCGTCCAGCTCATTATGATTGGTCTCCTCACAGCCTCTTTCTGGTCATGGACCATTATTTTTAATAAGGCCCTTCGCATTAGAAACCTTTTTTCCTCAGCTAATCAATTTGAAGATTCCTTTTGGTCTGGCGGTTCCTTAGAGGTTCTCTATGAGCGCATGGGCAATCGCCCGCCCGACCCCATGAGTGCAGTTTTTGCAGCCGCCATGCGGGAGTGGAAGAGAATAAGTGAGAGCGGACGCGCCTCTGTAACTTTGCCTGAGCGCGTTGAAAGAGCAATGCATGTGACTTTAAGTCGAGAAATGGATAGGCTTGAGCGCCATATGGGCTTTTTAGCCTCCCTTGGATCAACAGCAACTTTTATTGGTCTTTTTGGAACCGTCTGGGGGATCATGAATAGCTTCCAAGCCATTGCTGCATCAAACAATACAAGCCTTGCTGTTGTTGCTCCCGGTATTGCTGAAGCTCTTTTTGCCACAGCCATTGGCCTTGTAGCCGCCATTCCTGCCATGATGGCCTATAACAAATTTTCCCTCGAGCTAAATCGATATGCCAATCGCTTGGAATCCTTCGCGAATGAATTTGGTGCCATCATCTCTCGCCAACTTGAAGAAGGAAACTGAAATGGCATTTTCTCCTAACACGCCATCAAATGCTAGAGGACGAAGACGGAGTACCCGCCTTGTGTCTGAGATCAATGTGACCCCCATGGTGGATGTCATGTTGGTCCTTCTTGTGGTTTTTATGATCACAGCCCCTTTGCTTACGGTGGGTGTTCCAGTGGACCTGCCCAAATCGAAAGCCTCTGCCATGAATGAGAAAGAGGAACCCTTGACAATTACGGTGGATGCCAAGGGAAACATTTATCTCCAAGAAACAGCGCTCGACTTAGGTGTTTTGGTTCCTCGCTTAGTCGCCATTACGGGGTCAAATCCAGAGGCGCGCATTTATGTGAGGGGTGATAAAGGTGTTTTTTATGGACGCGTGATGGAAGTCATGGGAGCCATTAACGAAGCAGGCTTTACAAAAGTAGCCCTTATCTCCGAACTCCCTTCAGGCGGGGCGCCAATAGCCCCTCCGAATGGCTTGCGAAAGTAAATTCATGCGTGATGGCGCAATCCTCTCAGGTCTTTTACACGGTACCATTATCCTTCTCTTGCTCATAGGGTTGCCTAATTTTTTGCGCCGTGAGTTAGAGCCTCCTCCCGTTATTCCTATCGAAATCGTTAATATCTCAGATTTGACGCAAGCACCTGATCTTAAAGTTAAGCCCAAAGATGACAGCCCAAAGGAAGAGCCTAAGGAAAAGCCAGAGCCTCCCAAACCAACCCCTGTGGCTGAAAAAACACCTGATCCTGAGCCCGAAGTCAAACCAGACCCTGAACCTGAAGTTGCGCCTGAGCCTGAACTGACTATGGATGATCTTTTAGCCCCCATTGAGGAAGAAAAACCTAAGGAAAAGCCAAAAGAGAAGCCTAAGGAAAAACCGAAAGAGAAGCCTAAGGATAAGAAGAAGAAGAAGAAGAAAAAGCCTAAGAAGGATTTCATGAAGCTTCTTAATAACATCGATAAAACTGAATCCTCATCCGATGGCCCCACTCAGCCAGAACAAGACGAAAGCTCAACGGCCGATCATGCGGCAAATCACGTGGGTGAGCTTTCGATAACAGAGATGGATCTTATTCGTCGCCAGCTGTCAGCTTGCTGGAACGTTCCTGCAGGAGCAAAAGACGGTAAAGATATGTACGTGGATGTAAAAATAGAAATGAACCCGGATGCCACCGTCCGCACAGCTGTTGTGACTGGCTCAAGTGGAGGGGCCCAAGCTGCTGCCGACAGCGCCCTCAGAGCCGTTAGAAACCCAAGATGTAGCCCCCTTAAGCTGCCACTCGATCGTTATGATCAATGGAAAACGATGACCATCCGTTTTGATCCGCAGCATATTTTGTAGGGACTTCGAGGTTGTCAGGTCTATTGTGAGGGTATTATTAATACTTCAACTAAAATAAGGGGTGCAGGGACTATCTTCACAGCTGCATGGACCAGCACAGCTGCCACAGTATTTTATTTCATCACCACAAAGATCAAAGTTCCCTACACGTTTGTAATTCCAAAGTCTTGTCGTACCATTTGAGCCACCTTGATCAGCGCCATACCAAACGTTCTTATTGTTTCGTGTTACACCGCATGCGCACCTTGATGTTGCGCGACAATCCCCATGGGTACTGTCCGTAGGACATAGATACCACGTCTCTGCCTTTAAGCTGCATATACTAGGGAATACCAGCAGGGTTCCTAGAGCCATATATAAGAACAATTTACGTTCTCTTTTTTTTCCATTTTTCATCTGTCTGTCTTTCCTATATTTCTTTTATAATGTTAAATATTTAATGTGGTAAGAATATGGTCATTCTGTCGCGAGGTCACACTTAAATGAATTCTTCGGATCCTGCGAAACATTAATATTGAAACTCTTTATGGTCGAAATTGATCCTCCAGATACAGGTAAAGTACATACCTTTTGGAAATGTCCATCGTAGCAGTTATCCGCATAAACCTCGAAGATAAGACTTCGAATTTCATCTGATGGCATGGGGATAGAAATCGGTGTGTTTTCCTGTGAAGCATTACAAATTAACTGATTATCCTTATATTGACGCCCAGACTTTGCTGGCCATCTGGGAGACTTCCACTCTACATTTTTAAATTGAGTATGAGCGTCGCATAGCCGCTGCTTTGCGGAGTATTTTGCCACAACATAGGCAAAAGAGCTAATTTGACCTGTCACGTGAAGGGTTGAATAATCCGAAGCGTGGATATTAGAAACGTGGGCCATGAAATTAAAAGAAAGAAATGTTGCGAAAATATAAATTTTTTTATGATAATTCACAGTAGTTTCCTTTATTTTTACTTAGTTTTCATTCCTAATTTGTAGCAACCTTCTTATGGATTATTCCGTTCTAGTTTAGAGAAAAAGTACTAATACAAGGTTAATAAAAAAAATGTTCCTTGATTATTATATTCAATGGAAGACGATTGGCATTCGCTTTGATCCACAGCATATTTTGTAGTCTCGAGACCCCCTCACCCGCCCTTCGGGCGACCTCACCCACAAAGGGGAGAGGTGGATTCTTCGTATATTTTTAATGCCGAGATCTTGGCTTCTCCCCCAAGGGAAGAGCTAGATTGTTCAAACATTATCATCTTACCTCTCAGCGCTTAGGATTACCTCTCCCCTGTGTGGGAGAGGTCGCCCGAAGGGCGGGAGAGGGGTAACTCACAACACCTTTTCCAAAAATTCCTGGGCCCGTTTGGTCTGAGGGGCCTTGAAAAAACTTTTGACTGGGGAATCTTCCACCAGGTGACCTTCATCTAAAAACCAAACCCGGTCAGCCACTTCCCGCGCAAAGCCCATCTCATGGGTCACAATCACCATGGTTATTCCAGTATGAGCTAGACTTTTTATGACATTCAGGACTTCCTTGACCACTTCCGGGTCTAAGGCAGAGGTCGGCTCGTCAAACAAAATAGCCTCTGGCTCCATGGCAAGAGCCCTGGCAATGGCAGCTCTCTGTTTCTGTCCCCCCGACAAATGGGGCGGATAGGTATTTGCTTTATCCTTCAAGCCCACTTTCGCTAAGAGGCCCCTCCCTAAAGCTTCCGCTTCCTTTCGGGGAAGCTTTTTCACCTTCATGGGCGCATAGATAACATTTTCAAGGGTTGTCATGTGAGGGAAAAGATTAAACTGCTGGAAAACCATCCCAACTTTCGTGCGGATCTTCCCAATATCAACTCTGCCTTCATTAATGCATTCCCCATCGATATAAACCTTGCCGCTGTTGGGAACTTCTAAGAGATTAATTGCGCGCAGCAGCGTTGACTTTCCAGATCCTGAGGGGCCGATAATGGCAAGCACTTCCCCTTGAGGAATTTTTCCGGATATGCCTTTAAGGACCTCATGGGCATCAAAAGACTTATGTACTTTTTCAAGACGAATCATGTTGTTTTCAATTTCTTTTCAAGAAGCTGGGCGGCAAAGGTCAGAATCATAATAAGGACATAATACAAGGCACCTGCAACAATCAGGGGCTCAAAATAAAGATACTTTTCACTCGCAACAATATTAGCACGACGTAAAATATCAGCTCCTCCAATAACTGAGATCAGTGTCGATTCCTTTACCAAATCGATAGCCTCATTCACAAGAGAGGGAAGAATAAGGCGCAATGCTTGGGGTAAAATAATGTCTTTCATGATTAATGGGTAGGAAATTCCCAGGGAAAGGGCTGCTTCCATTTGTCCTTTATCAACACCATTAATCCCCGCACGAATATGTTCTGAAACATAAGCGCCTGAGTTTAAGGTAAAGGTTAAAATGCCCGCTTCCCAAATCGAAATTGTATAGCCTGTCAGTTGGGGTGTTGCATAATAAATAAGCGTCAATTGCAGCAATAAAGGCGTTCCTCGGAAGATAGAGGTATAAAAGCCCGCAAGCCATTTAAGAAACGTGACATGGCTCACTTTACAAAGCGCGAGAAGCATCCCCCAAAAAAAGCCTAGGAACAAAGAAACACCCGTATAGGCAAGCGTGACCTGAACACCTTGAAGAATATAAGGAACGGATGGCCAAATGCGTTCAAAGTCAAGGACCATACTCATTTATATATGCCTCGCGCAGGGCGATAGCCTACAAGCACTCAGCCGTCTTTGCGAGGCCGCGAAGAGGCCGCGGCAATCCAGCAAACCTAAGAAAAAAAGACTGGATTGCTTCGGAGCAAAGCTCCTCGCAAAGACGACCGGGGGACGTTTCTCACCGTCGTCTTCGCGAGCCCCCAGAGGGGGCGTGGCGATCCAGAAACTTAAGTTCATTACTGGCTTCTCCATCTTTAGGTAGTGGGTTGCTCGCAATGACGAGACTGGTAGGACTTTTATTTGTAGGCTAGAGCCCTGATGCCTCACGGGGGGAGTGCAAAAACTCGTTTTCATTTTCACTGAGTCATCCACTTCTCAGCGATCTTTTCAAGGTCGCCTTTCATCTTTTTAAGCGCTTCATTGGTTGGGGCGACTAAGGGTGAGCCTTTGGGGAAGGCAATATAAGCTTTGCCGCCAGGTCTATTTAAAACGAGAACCTTAACACCTGGTGTTGTAGATGCAATTTTATGGGCAGTTGTGTCTCCAATAACCACGGCTTGAATTCGTCCACTTTTAAGTTCTTGAACAAGATCGCCAATTTTATTTAAGGAAATCACTGAAAGCCCGGGTATTTCTTTCGCTAACTTATGCGCTAAAGCTTCAGGCGTGCTACCCAACTGAGCCCCTAACTTTTGATTGTTCAATTCTTTTTCTGATGTCAACGGAGAATCTTCAGTCACCAGGAGAGAATATTTGTTCGTAAAGTAAGGGTCTGAAAAATCTACACTTTTACGTCTTTCTTCCGTTGCAGCTAGCTCAGCAATAGCCATATCGGCCCGCCCTGATTGAAGGGACGGGATAAGGGCGGGAAAGTCTGCTTCCACAATTTTGATCGGACGGCCTAAGTGTTCACCCAGTTTTTGAACCACATCCATATCAAACCCAATGACTCTGTCTCCACCTTGGGCTGTATCTTTAAACTCAAAAGGAGGGTTATCCGGTGAAGTAATGACAATAATAGGATCTTGACCATCCGTATTTTTTTTCTCGCCGCATCCTGCAAGTGAGATCAGGCTTAAGCATACGAAAAGAATTCTTACTGCCATGTTTCTATCCTTTCATTAAAAGTTTTTCTTCTTACCGCTCCATGAGCCGTATCCTTAAACTTTATAGGAGGTTTATTGCGATCTACAAATTGAATGTAAGATTCTCCAGTTTCCTTAAATAAATACGAACACCCTATAAGAGGCATAACACTAAAGCACACAAAAAAAACCCTCAACAACATTCTAAACTCCGATTCAAAAAACTTATTTCTTAAAAAAGAATATTTTTCCTTTTAAGTAAAGATCAATTTACAAAAAGATTTTCTTGTTATGACCCACCCGACCAGGGCCTTAGCCTACAAATAAAAGTCCTGTCAGTCTCGTCCATATAAGACAGCTGAGTGCTTGTAGGCTATTGCCCCCACCCGACGGTGTCATCCTCGGCCAAGTAAAGTCATTGTTTTTCTTCGAAAAACAAGCCTTTTCTAGCCCAAGGATGACACAGTGCGAGTGAGGGGTAAAGAGTTACATTTTCGTATAGATGAACTAACAGTTGCAATTCTTATGAATTATTTTTATGGTACAGGCGATTCCTTTGGGGCGTAGCCAAGTGGTAAGGCAGCGGTTTTTGGTACCGCCATCCGCAGGTTCGAATCCTGCCGCCCCAGCCATCACTTCTTATTAATAAGAATTCCGGCTAAATAACTTAGAAAACTTAAAATCCCCATGGTCGTCACAACGGCACAGGGAGTGACGGGAAGCATGCTTGCAAGAGCACTCCCGATAGCCCCTGCCCCAATTTGGAGAGCACCTACCATGGCGGATGCCGTTCCTGCCATGTTGGGATAAAGGTTCATGGCTGCAGCTGAAGCATTTACGATTGCGAGCGCAGAGATACAAAAAAAACAAATTAGGTATGTAACTAATAAATAAGCCTTTATTGAGAAGATAAGACAACCCCCTACAAAAGAAAAACTAAGTAAAAAGCATAAAAAGCTGCCAATCAAAATTCCCTGGTGAAAACGAATACGGTGAGCCAGACGACGGGCAAAAGC
>DATKTE010000159.1:0-3176 GCA_035531295.1 Alphaproteobacteria bacterium | reverse complement strand
TATAAGGATTTTCCATGGCTTTGATATAGGCCTTTGTATTTTGTTCTGATGTCCCTCCGGGGTAACAAATCACATGTAGTCCCACGAGAACGATTTTCATCCGAGACAAATACTCTATGGGAATATCTAATTTTCCTTCATAGTTTGTGATATTTGCTTCTACTCCAGGTAAAATACGGACCCCGTAAAGTTCTTCAGGGAGAATTGCCATGTTTCCAAAAAGATAAAGATGTGGAGCGCCCGGCATACTAGGGGCATGATCTGTCATGCCAAGCAATTTAATTCCTTTGCGTGAGGCAGCCAGCGCATTTTCGGAAAGGGTACTGTAGGCATGTCCACTTGCAACGGTATGCGTATGCAAATCTACTTTAATATCCATATAACACCTCACTGAGTATTATATCCCTAATGAAGGTAAAACAAAAATAAGTGCTAGTGATCAGCACTTATTTTGCATGTTATTGTTACTGTTTTTTTACGGTAGCTGGGAGTTTAACCGTTGTATCAACCGTAAAGCGAAAACTTGCCTCTGTTGCTTGTTCTACGCCCCCTTCAGGGTTTGGTTTGATGCTTAGAGTCATTAAATGCTGTCCGGCAGTTGCACTTTTTCCTAATGCGTCACCTAAAATTTTAATCTGACGAAAAGCCACGCGTGCAGTGGCACCTGGTTCTAAGGAGGGTAATATACCTGGTGAGGTTATTTTTTTCGTATCATCTCCAACGAGTGTTATTTGCAATTCTACCGGAATGTTCGTCATTTTCTTGGCTGTTGTGTTTTGTACAGTTGCAACTAGGTCAAACGTTTTAGTTGTGATAACTTGTGCTCCTTTTAATGTTACGCTCCCATAGGTTAAATCCTTGACTACTGATGCTGGCTCCACGGTAACACTAAGCATTTTAATTTCTGGGGTAACGTCAACTTTGCTTACACTCGCATTTTTGTTTTGCCAGAATGATAATCCAGCAAACCCGATCAGACAAATCACAACAACACTGGCGACCATGACGAAGTGTTTTCGGTTAATTGCAATAATTTTAGCCAAAGCTGAACACCTCCTATTAAATTTGAGATATTATATCTCTTTAAAAAACCTATGCATGTCTTTTAAGGACATGCATAGGTTTAGAAAATTATTTTATAACTTTCAAGACTCCCAATTCTATAAGTGGGAGTTCCATGTTTTCGAAGTCTCGATGTTCAGCTTTAGCGTAAGCGAGTTCATTTTTTTCCTTCTCGTTCATGATACATCTGATGCCGAATGTCTTTTTCTACGGTTAAGCGGAAAATCCGAGTGGATTGAATTATCCTAGATGTTGTACGTACCCCTATATAGTCTTCCATTTCATCAAGCGAGAGATTTGAGGTAATAATGGTGGGTAGTAACTCATTCATGCGATAATTAATAATTGAATAGATGCGATTCCGTGTCCATTCAGTATAATTGTGTGCCCCTAAATCATCAAGAATCAAAAAAGGAACTGTGCGGGCTGTATCTAGTAGATCCATTTCATTGATTTCAGACTTGTAGGATGCCCTTAATTCATCCAGAAGATCAGGAACCACTAAAAAAAGTACTTGAAGCCGTGCTTCCATGAGTTCATTGGCAATAGAAGCCGCTAGAAAGGTTTTTCCCGATCCTACCGGGCCGGTGAACAGAATCCCTAGAGCATGGGGGTTGATCTGACACTCATTAACAAAGCTTTTGGAGGCATTTAAGGCTCTTGAAGCCGCTTCACGATGTGATTGGTCTTCTTTTTTCGGTGAGTAATAATCGAACCTGAATTTTTCTAGACGACACTTCATCAATTCACGCGAGATCCGAGCATTGCGAAACTGGTTTTCCAGTTTTCTTGTTTGCATACAGCTGCAGGGATAGGCCATATCCCCATCAAGAACGATCCCCCGATCATGGCAAGTAGCACATTTATACGTTTCAACCTGATTTGGACGATCGGTCCCTCCATCTATTTGGCGGGTTGAGGGGAAATTAGATTCGGAGTTTTGGGTGGATTTCAAGTTGGAATTATGTGTTTTAGTGGCTAAGACATTACTTTTCAAGATATCTTTTACACTCTTCATCTTGAATCATATCCTCCTTAAAAATCCAGGATGTATCTTTTATAAAACTACAAGTAGAAATTGTCATATTTATTCGACGTTGTTTTTGGCACTAAATTTTTAGGTTTAGTAATTTTTTTCTCTTGTCGTGACTGAAAATAAGCATCTTCTGCCTCGATTTCGGCTCGTGTGCGAAGTCCCTTCTTCTCCCATTCTCGAAGAATAGAATCTAAATAACGGAAGTTTCGAATACCCGCACTTACGCCTCTTCTTAAGGCTTCAATAATTATCTCTTCAGAAAAATGAGATGAAAGCCAACGATCTATGTTTTCACACTCTAAGCGAGTGAGTAATCGACCCAATTCTTGCTCAAAGGTATGGACTAGGTTTTCCATAGCCGGATTTATTGGTGTGGAGACCGATTGCTGCGAAGGTTGACATTGTTTGAGGGTTCGCTCTTCATCTAATTGCTGAGAACGCTCAATGGCCCAGAGTTCGGCGAGTTCATCAATTAGTTTAACAAAACTATAGGTATTACCCCACTTTTGTTCGATAGGATTCCAATATCTTTCAATCGTAAGCAATTTCCGCTCTACCAATCTGCCCAAAATCTCCTCAATATCGGTCGGAGATGCGGTCATACGGCCAGCTAAGGTCGCTATTGAAGGATAAGGGTTTGATTCAGCTTCACAGAGAATCTGAATCAACACCATCACCTCACGATCGTTCAACCCAATTTCTATATAATGAGTTAAGAGATATTTGGGAATTGATACTACACCTGAAAAGAAAAGAGCTTGTGTAAAGCTCCCATAAACACTAACTTTATTCATTGACACTCACTCCCTATGTTCCCATCAAGAAAATACTCTAAAGAATTCTCTCTTTTTGTTTATAATCCTTCCAATAATAAATGGTAACAAAGGATATTTAGACTAAAAAATTAACATTAAACATAAAATAATAAAAATAGCTCGAAATATTTTCCATATTGTGGCAGGAAAATGAGAGCCTTTTGGAGTATATAGTTTCCAAATGAACTAAGGAGGACAAAACATGGACTTTCGGCAAGAACTTATAGATATTGTTGATAAATCTGGTGCTCACCCTGCTTGGG
>DATKTE010000158.1:0-5921 GCA_035531295.1 Alphaproteobacteria bacterium | reverse complement strand
TAATTCGCCTTTTGAGCCTCATTTTCCTGCTTACTTAAGCATACCTGAGGGGGTTTTTGCAGTAGAATCATGTATTCATTTATAAAAAGTTTTGTTTGTAATGCTATAGCTTCTCACATTAAGTCATTCGAATTGAAGGATATACCCAATATGATACATCTTCAGCAATTGCAAAAGAAGGATGGTCCTTGTCTGATTATGCGATATTGGCTCATGGAGAAAATTCTTGATGCCTTAGCCGCAGCCCCATTAGCACGAAAATACTGTGTACCCATCTTACTGACAGAATCTCAGAATTTAACCACAATAACAAAACAAACCTTGCAAGATCTTAAGGTAAAGAATGTGTTCATCGTAGGGGGAAATCGTCTCACACCCAATAGTATCCTTTTGTTAAGTGTTTTTTGCAAGTGAAAATTCCCCACTTTTGCAAATAAAATTCCTCACCCCTAGGTCAATGTCATCAACTTAAGATGGATTGACAAAAAAACAGATGTGTGTTAATAGCTAACCACATAAAAAGAAGAGAAATAAGTTTACTTTTTAAACAATTTCTCTTCTTTTTTGTATCTATTGTAGTGTGAAATATATTTAATATAATGTTTATATGTAAGTTAATATATTATATAATGTAGTGTAAAAGGGTGATGCTATGTTTGTTCGTTCATGGAACAAAGGAAATAAAATATATGCCAGTGTTGTCAGATCCAAACGTGTCGGCAATAAAGTGATTCAAGAAACAGTTGTGTACCTGGGCGAAGTGACTGAAGAACAGCTGCCCTATCTTAAAGCTGCTTACGCAAAGAAAAAGCCAAGGCTTGTTTATGATGAGGGGGTTGAAGTGTGAAGAAAAAATCTTTTTTTAGAAAAGTAATTGATTTAAGCAACAATCTTAAAACTCGTTACATAGATGACATAAGAATGAATGAAACAGATTTTACCAGACATCGGAAAATCACTCTTTCCCATCTTTATCTTCAGATGTTTGCTAATAAGGGGAAGTCTCAGAAAAACGAAATCGATGATTTCTATAAAGATATAAAGGTACCTGTTGAGGTTTCGCAGACTGCCTTTTATAATGCCAGAATGAAATTTAATCCGGAGGCTTTGCTCAAGATCATGCAAGATCTTATGCAGGAAACCTATGAGACAGAAGATTGTCTGCTTACTCTTAACGGATACTTTGTATGCGCGATTGATGGAAGCGACTTTATACTGCCATCAACTCCGTCAAACAGAGAAACTTATGGTGTGGCAGAAAACGCTAACAATACGGAGGTGGTAATGGCTTCTGTGTCTTCTGCTTTTGACTGCATAAACAAACTATTCCTTGACATCGAAATAAATACATACAAATACTCCGAACATCTTTCGGCAAAGGACCATTTAAAGAAAGTAAAAAATATCCTGCCCAAAGGCAGTAATATGCTATGCATTTTTGATAGGGGGTATCCCTCTATACGCATCATTGACCAAATGATAGATGATGGACAGAAATTTCTAATTCGGCTAAAGAGTACAGACTTTAAAAGAGAAGTAGCGCAATTAGCGGAAGAAACAGATGACAGATGGATAGATGTTATCTATGATCGTATTCGGACAAATGAATTCAGAAAGGATATTCGATTCAGACAGAAACTTCTCAATACGATATACCATCTCAGATTCGTGAAGATTCCCCTAACCAAATCGGATGGGGAACACATTGTTGAATATCTGGTTACGAATCTTGATGACATGGAATTCGACACAACTGCGGTGAAGGAACTTTATCATCTTCGATGGGATATAGAGACCTGTTACCGCTCATTGAAATCACAGTTCAGAATTGAAGAATTCAGTGGTTATAGGGATATATTAATTAGGCAGGATATTTATGCCAGCGCTTTTCTTTACAACACCATATCCATGGCAATAGCCGAAAACGAGAAAGTAAAGAAGGCACCTGAAGAACGATATCGATATGAAATGAAAGTCAATCGCAACTATGCCATTGGGGCGTTAAAGAAAGATTTTCTTGAAATGTTTGTTTTGTATAGGGATAAAAAAGCAGCTGATGCAGCACGTAGAAGATTTGAAAAACGGATAGTGAAATACGCATGTCCGGTAAGAAAAAATCGCCAATACCGAAGAAATAAACCAGTAGTTAATAAGTCAAAGATAGCATACCGAAAAAGCTACTAATAAGTGTAGTGTGAAATGTCTCTGGTAGAGCTAGATATGTTTATTTTGTGTGCTCATTTTTATAAAATGATGATCAAATAGCGAAAGAAAAAGCTTTATGATATGAGGTTATTCCTCTATCATAAAGCTTTATTTCTGTCAACATCTCTTAAGTTGATGACATTGACCCCTAGGTGGGGAATTTTATTATAACTATTGCAGGCATTTAACCTATTCAGTTCCTGATCATTTTCCTAATTTGCTCCCAAAGGTCTTGTTCAGTATAGGTTTGTATGTGCCCATCTTCGTCTGGTCCAGGTTCCTTCCCAAGCTTTTCAAGAATGCGTTTTTCAGTCTCTTCAGAGATATCAATAAAGGATCGTTCTCTCAAATTACGGATGTATTTTTTTGTGGCAATCATGGTTATCCCCTTCTTTCATAAAGTAGAATTCACACTGGCGGCAGTAAACTTTTCATAACGGTACCAACAAGTCTATTGTGTTAAACCCGATTCCCTCATCCGATTGCTCGGTCCTGGAAACATGAGCAGATGACAATGGTGGAGGAGCCTGTCGATGATCGCACCGGTCATCTGTTCATCGTAAAACACATTGACCCATCTTGAGAATTCTATGTTTGTGTTGATGATTATCGTTTTGCGCTCATAGCACTCAGATACAATTTCGAATAATAGTTGAGCACCAATGCGATCAAGAGGGACGTATCCCCACTCGTCACAAATCAATAAATCTGCCTTGTTCAGCTTTTTCATTAATGCAGATAACGTGCCGTTTTTCTTTGCTTCAGCAAGTTTGTTGACTAAGGCTGAAGTCCTGAAAAATTTAACATTAAGCCTTTTTTTGCAGGCCTCTACGCCAAGGGCTATGGATAAATGAGTCTTTCCAGTGCCTACATTTCCATACATTACTAGATTTTTTTTGCTATCAATAAACTCTAGCTTCTTCAAGGATTCTACAGTTATTGCAGCAGGTAATGTTACCTCATCAAAGCGAAAGGACTCAAATGCTTTGAGAGTGTAGAATCCGGCGTTCTTAATCAACCGGTCTGTTCTGGTTATTTCTCGATGTTCGAGCTCAGATTTCAAAAGCTTTAAAAGGTATTGCTGATTGTTTTCTTCCTGCACAATACAGGACATGTCGGCAATGTTGCGACTTAGGCGTAATTCCTTACAGCACTGTGCAATCTGACTCGTTAACATTCTGATCCACCTGCCATCCTGAGGCGTTTGTCATAATCCAACAGATTTGGTTTGTAGATTTCTACCTGTGGGACCTGATCTGGAAGCCTAAGTGGATCAAGTTGAACTACTTTGCCATGAAGTCGCTTGTGCAGGGTGAGAAGGCTATCTGGATCAACTGCTTCATATTGAAGGGCACTATTGACAGTCACTAAAGCTTTTTCGAACCCGCTTTTTTCGCTTAAAGAGGCAATTGATTTCAATACTTTTCCCTGTTCGCTTTTCGTGCATTTCTTAAGATATTCCTTGATCGGATCCGGGAGCATTTGATATATCCCCGTATACTTTAGCGCTCCTGGGCATCTCGATAGTTGTGTCAAATACGGCAACCATTTCATGCTTTGCTGCTTGTAACTGCCATAAAACCTTTGATGCTTAACAATTTCTCGATGATTTTCATCCAGTGGAATAATCTCAAAAGCAGTTATTCTCACAAGGACACGGGTGTTTGCGAATTTAGGGGCGACTGAGTATTCATGTAATCCATTATTTAAGTAAAAGCGTGCATATCCGTTGGTCTTAACCGTCATATACTTACAGGTTTCAAAAGGTTCTGCCGGCAATTTCAGCAGCGCTTGGTGGTCTTCTTGATAAAGATCTTCATGAGTTCCTTCCTTCCGGTAGTGCTCTCGGTTAGCGTCTTGCTCACATTGATCAAGAAGGCCCTCATTGAAGACGTTAAGGTTGTTAAACCGGGGAATTGGAACTAACATATTTCTTCGGTGGTACCCAACCTTTCCCTCGACGTTACCTTTTTCATTTCCAGAATTTTTGTTGCAAAAAGCACTTTCGAACCGATGATGCTCCATAAACCGTATAAAATCAGATGTCAGATTTCGCTCGCCTTCTTTTAAAACCTTTGTAACAATGGTGCTCATGTTATCAAACCATAATCTCAAGGGAACCCCACCAATGTGCTCAAAAATTGTTTTCAGCCCTTCAAAAAGGCATTCCTGATTTTCTCCTCTGAATAGTTGTAGGTACCCTTTATTGCTGAAGTGAAAGGATACATTTAAGTATTTTCCGCCATGCAGCGTTCCGTTTTCGTAAAACTCAGCATCCCCGAAATCAACCTGTGCCTCTCCTGGGATGTGCTCCAGTGGAAGGAAACCAGGGGTTTTTCCAAATATCTCTTTTTTCTTTTTAGATACATACCCAGCCACGGTTCTATAAGAACATTCGAATCCATCCTTATACTTATCTTTCAACCTGTCAAACACTCGCTGGGCTGTGTGTCGCTGCTTACGTTTTGCTTTTTTGTCTTCGGCCAGCCAACTATCAATATCTGGTTTGTATTGATCAAGCTTCGGATAGTTCGATTCATGATCAATCAAGGGTGCTTCTATGTTCCAGTCTGACTTGTTTAAATAATGTCTCACAGTTTTGCGATCACAGCCAGTCGTTTTAGCTATCTCACTAACATTTCTACCATCCTCAAAGAATAGTCTTCTGATATCATGTAATTGGGCCATTGCCAGCATCCTCCAATTCCTCCTTGCATTTGATTTCCCGATCAACTACAAGGGTATTATTTTGGGGTGATGCCTGCAATGGCCTTTTGCAAAAGTGAGGAATTTACTATTGCAAAAGTGGGGAATTCCTTTTGCAACTTTGTCCTATTTCATTATGCAATAAACATGTTAAGGTCAATGATTAATTGATTTTAAACAATATAACCTGCATTCCCGAAAAATTATACCTAGTGAACCTCTGTAACCCTCATGAATACTCTAATATATCGCACAAATCGGCTTGACCATCTTCGTTTATAGGTATAAAATATACCTATGAGGAGTGAGTTATGCCAAGAGGAGTGCAAAGAATTAATGGGGTTGAATACGTTTACGAATACGATTCCACATGGAATTCTGATAAAAAATATGGAACACATAAGCGCAACTACATCGGAAAGATGGTCAACGATGTGTTTATGCCTAATAAGAAGTATAGACTCCAACAAGAGCTCGAAGTTGAGAAGAAAAAATCTCCTGGACCAGTAGCGACAACACAGTGTAGGCGAAGCTTTTATGGAGCTACCTATCTTTTGGATGCTATCGGTGAAAAATTGGGTATTATCGATGATTTAAAAGAGTGTTTTCCCGATACATATCAGCAAGTGCTATCCATTGCCTACTATCTTATTATGGAAGACCGCAATCCCATGAGCCGCTTTCCAAAATGGGCGTCGACCCACGTACATCCTTTTGGGTCCAACATACCTTCTCAGCGAAGCAGTGAGTTGTTTGGTTCTATTCATGAAGACGGTAAACAAAACTTCTTCCTAAAACAGAGCAGACGCAGACTAGAGAAGGAGTTTCTTGCTTACGACACGACGTCAGTGTCCTCTTATTCGAAAAGCCTCAAACAGGTGAAATACGGAATCAATAAGGATCATGACCATCTCCCACAACTCAACCTTGCGCTTTTGTTTGGCGAAAATTCCCGGCTACCAGTTTATTATAGTAAACTCCCAGGGAACATCTCGGATGTGTTAACCATA
>DATKTE010000157.1:0-4972 GCA_035531295.1 Alphaproteobacteria bacterium | reverse complement strand
CCGTCTTGATTTTGAAGCAAAATATCAATGCGAGAATTTTTCCCATAAACAACCTCACGCCGAAGGGACTCATATCCTTGCAACTCTTGAATCACACCCGTTTGAATGGCTTCTTCAACGAGATGATTAGGATTTGATGTGTTCATCCCGACAAATGTCCCGTCGACTTCGGCCATTTCCCAAGTGAAAGGAAGCTTACGATTAGGATTAGGTGATCTTGATATCCAAACAGGGGTCCCAGGCGTTGTGAGCCCTTGCATGGCTCCTGAATTAGGGCAATGGGCTGTGGTAAATGTGCCATTTTCGAGCTCAATGTCAGCTAAAAAACGTTTGTACCTTTTGATAAGATGTCCTTTTTGAAGCGGTTCAGAAAAGATCATTTACGCAATTTTCTCATGAGCCCATGTAATCCAAGACAAGAGTGCTTGGATGTCTGAAGTTTCAACCATGGGACCTCCCCAAAGCCGTAAGCTAGGAACAGAGCGAGTGTGCCCAAGGATATCAAAGGCAACGCCTTCTTCTTCCAAAAGTGCTGCAATTGCCTTTGGCAACTCCCAATCATCGGGCGCTTCACTAAAACGTAAACAAATAGAGGTTGAGGACCGAATCCTCGGGTCACGGGCTAAAAATTCGATCCAAGGTGTTTCTAAAACCCATGTCTCAACAGCCTTTAAGTTGGCCTCTGAACGAGCGATAAGGGCGGGAAGCCCCCCCAAACTGACACACCACGTGAGTGCATCGATGCAATCTTCAATGCAAAGAAGGGAAGGCGTATTAATCGTCATTCCTTCAAAAATCTCTTTGGAAAACTTGCCCTCTTGAGCAATTCGAAAAAGCCGCGGCATTGGCCAAGGGGGTTTATAAGAGTTCAAGCGTTCAACTGCTCGGGGACTTAACACAAGCATTCCATGACCTGCTTCTCCCCCTAAAGCTTTCTGCCAAGAAAAAGCGACGGCATCCATTTTTTCCCAAGGAAAGGGCATTGCAAAAAGGGCGGATGTGGCATCACAAATAACAAGCCCTTTCCTGTCTGGGGAAATCCAGTCTGCATTTGGCATACAAACCCCGGTCGTCGTTCCATTCCACGTAAGAACAAGATCGTGGGAGGGATTAATACCTGTAAGATCTGGAAGAACCCCAGGCAAAGATTCGAAAACACGAGTGTCTTGAAGTTTTAACTCACGCAAACCATCATGAACCCAGAGATCGCCAAACACATCAAATGTAACAAAATCAATAGGTTTTGGACCTAGCAGAGACCAAAGCGCCGCTTCCATAGCTGCCGTACACGAACCTGGCATGATAGCTACGTGATAGGTCTCTGGAATTTCTAAGACATCCCGGGTAAGCGCAACGAGATGGCGAATCCGATCAACACCATAGGAAGACCGATGAGAACGTCCTAGCGATGCTGTATTAAGAAACTCGCAAGACCAGCCAGGTCGTTTCCTTGTGGGCCCTGAAGAGAAATACGGATTTTTGGGCTTTTCAAGCGGGCGCATATCAACCTTGCTTAAACACCGGCAACAAAAGTTCTTTAAGAGCCTGCTGGAGATTTTGGTTCGTGGCAAGAATGGATTTTGTCTCAAGGATATTATCTCCGCCTTGCAGATCACAAACGTAACCTCCTGCCTCCCGGATAAGGACAATCCCAGCAGCTATATCCCAAGGCATGACGGGTCTTTCCCAATAGCCTTCATAACGACCGGCAGCGACATAAGCTAAATCAAGAGCTGCCGCTCCAAGCCGACGAACACCTGCAACGGCGGGCATCACACGCCCTATTGTATTAAGGAAATCAGCTCTCACTTCTACGCTATGAAGGGCAAAAGGAATACCTGTCGCGAGAAGAGCTTCTTGAAGGTCGTGCCTGGCGGAAACACGCAGACGTCGATCATTTAAGAAAGCGCCACCGCCTTTTTCGGCGTAGAAGAGCTCATCCTTGATGGGATCATAAATAACACCCGCAATAAGTTCCGTTCCTTTTTGAAGGCCAATAGAAATGGCAAAATGGGGAAGCCCGTGAAGAAAGTTTGTCGTTCCATCAAGAGGATCAATAATCCACGTGTGCTCATCTTCGCCAACGACTACACCACCTTCTTCCATGACAAATCCGTAAGAAGGCCGAGCTTTTTTAAGCTCGGTGTAAATGATGTTTTCTGCTTTTTTGTCTGCGGCTGAAACAAAGTCTCCAGGGCCTTTCCGAGAGACTTGGAGGTGTTCAACTTCTCCAAAGTCACGAACAAGACCACGCGCGGCCTTAAAAGCCGCATTACACATGACATTTAAATGAGGAGAGCGGGATACAGCCCGAAACTGATGTGCCATTTTAAATCCTTATTCCTTTGCTCGTTCGACGTATGTTCCGTCTGCCGTATTCACGACAACCTTCGTTCCTGTCCCAATATGGGGCGGCACCATAATGCGGACTCCATTTTCCAAAATAGCGGGCTTATATGAAGAAGAAGCTGTCTGACCTTTAACAACGGGCTCGGCTTCGACAATTTCCATAATGACTGATTCTGGGAGCTCTGCCCCGACAATGTCTCCCTCATGGGAAACGACAGTCAACATCATACCATCCTTTAGATAAGCAACAGAATCGCCTAAAAGCTCTTTCGCAAGATGCATTTGCTCAAAATTTTCAAGATCCATGAGGGCGATCGCGTCCCCTTCTTCATAGAGGAATTGATACTCTTTTTCATCAAGGCGAACACGTTCAACAGATTCACTGGAGCGAAAACGTTCGTTGAGCTTTGTGCCGTCACGAATGTCTTTAAGTTCAACCTGTAAATAGGCCCCACCCTTACCCGGTTGGGTGTGTTGGGTTTTGACTGCCACCCATAAGCGATTTTTGTGCTGAATGATGTTGCCGGGGCGAATGGCATTCCCGCTGATTTTCATAGATTATTCCTCACAATTTTCCTTGGTAAATTTTGATAAGTGTATCAAGCATTTGCATGGCTTCAGCACGAGGTCTGCGGAAGGCATTGCGTCCAATGATCGAGCCATTGCCGCCTCCCTCCCGAATAGCACGCGCATCATCATAAACACCTTGAAGGTCTTTTGCTGCTCCCCCAGAAAAGACAACCAAACGTCGTCCTTGAAAACAGGTTTCAACAACATGGCGAACGCGGGCTGCTTGGGTACTGATATCGACTTTATGAGCAAGGTATTCTTTTTTCGCATCTGCATTTTCTAGATAATCACTAGGAAGTTTCACTTTAATGATGTGGGCTCCCATGAGAGCAGCTATGTGCGCCCCATAGGCTATCGTATCAATAGCTGTTTCGCCGTCTTTCGACATATTTCCGCGTGCATAGGACCACACAATAACAGCAAGACCACAAGCCTTGGCTTCTTCTGCAATTTCTCGCAGATTTTCAAGCATCCCGAGAGTCGCATTTGATCCAGGGTAAATCGTATAACCAATGGCGGAGCAGCCCAATCTCAGAGCATCCGCAACAGATCCAGTGATGGCCTGATCTGCGTCATCTCCGCTCGGGATAAGACTTATTGAGCTGTTAATCTTTAGAATAGTGGGAATAGCACCTGCAAACGTACTAGCACCTGCTTCGAGCATCCCTAACGGGGCTGCATAGGCAGATAGCCCCGCCTCAATTGCCATTTCATAGTGGTAGAGGGGATCATAAGCCGCCGGATTAATAGCAAAGCTCCGTCCAGGTCCATGCTCAAATCCTTGATCTACGGGCAAGATAATCATTTTACCGGTCCCGCCTAAATGTCCATGCATAAGAATCCTGGCCAAATTCGCCTTTGTTCCTGGACAATCACTCTCATAATTTGAAAGAATTTTTTTAACTTCTTGGGATATTTTCATAAGCACACTCATCACTGTCAAAGATTTCCTTTATCTTTAGCCGAATGAAAGCGTTTTGGCAATCCTTGGGACAGTCCATTAAGAATTTTTTAATGTTCCTAATCTATCGTAAAATTAAGCATAACTGCAGGCAACTATTATATGAAACAAGTCGCTCTCATTATCACCTTTTTTAGTGCATTAATTATATTAACTCTTCCTTTAAGAGCAGAAGTTATTTTTTTCAACTGCCCTGATGATAAGCAGATTAATATTAATGGAGAAAACTGGACTGTTACTGAAAGTAAAATTGGATCTTGGATAGGGACAGGAGGGGAAAAAAAGGGTCCCTGGCAAAAAACAAACCTCATCACTTCTGATGGACAGACAGAAATAAATTGTACCTACCAGAGCTCTGAAGGAAGATCTCAAGGGACAATCAAGGGAGTTACACCTCAAATATGCGCATTTGAGTCTGGCGATGTGGAATGCACGGGTAATAATTGTACTATAGCGTGCGCTCCTGCATCTGAAGTTGCTAGGCTTTCTGGAAGCTGTCAGGGCAAAAACATAGGTACCTTTACTCCTTATAATTGCTTTCATAAGTCTTTCAACAATCAACTTATTGTTAATAAGTGGACTATTGAGGTTAAAGCCCCTGATTGTAGTAATAACGGCGATTACATAACTGCATCATTTAAGCTTCAAGGAGCACCAATATGTTGGCAAAGCAGTATTACCGGCGAATCTCTAAAAGTATATGAAAACAGAGATTTTAAGATTGAAGGACTTGTCAGCACTTGTGGTGTCGATACAGATATTACATTCTCTCTCTCAGAAAATGGGAAATGCTCTCAATAATTGACTTTTCCCATTCCCAAAGCCTGAAACTTGCATTAGTGTTTTCCTATGCTGGAAGGGAAAAACATTTCATATACACGGGGATTTTCTGCCCTTTTTTCGGAAGTTTCTTTTGCTTTGAGGGAAGGAGAGGCACTCGCCATAAAGGGAGCCAATGGGTCAGGAAAATCTACATTGTTGCGTCTTATTGCGGGGCTCATTCCTCCACCACCGGGGGCTCTTTTTTGGAAAAGTGAAGAGATTCGCTCTCGCAATTTAAGTTCCTATCAACAGGATCTTCTCTATGTGGGC
>DATKTE010000156.1:0-3243 GCA_035531295.1 Alphaproteobacteria bacterium | reverse complement strand
TTTATCAAAAGTAGTTACAAGGTAGATGGCAATAACAAAACGTATCCCTGTTACCTTCTCACCCGCAAAGGTTGTGACATGGTAGCAAACAAAATGACAGGTGAAAAAGGCGTCCTCTTCACAGCTACTTATGTGACCAAGTTTGAGGAGATGGAAAATTCATTAAAAATTGCGATTAAAGACAGTTACATGATCGCAGACCCTATTGCCCGGGCTAAAGCGTGGATCATCGAAGCTGAAGAAAAGCAATCACTCACCCTTCAACTTGAAGCCCAGCACCCTAAGGTTATCTTCGCAGATTCAGTCGCGGTTTCAAACACATCCATCCTTATAGGAGAACTTGCAAAAATCATCAAGGGGAACGGCGTTGATATTGGGGAAAAGAGATTCTTCGAATGGCTGAGAAATAACAAATATTTGATCAGTCGAAAGGGTACGGATTATAACGCTCCTACCCAAAAGTCGATGGACTTAGGTATTTTTAAGGTCAAGGAAACTGTAGTCACGCATTCAGATGGCCATATAACTATCAATAAGACAACTAAGGTGACTGGGAAGGGCCAAATCTACTTTGTTAATAAGTTTAAGGGCGAGGTAATGGAAATATGTTTGAGTTAATCCAATGTACACCCAAGCCACCAAAACCCTCAAAGAGAGAACTTTACTGTGAAGCTTACTATCGGAAAATACGTCTTCTTAGCGACAACTTGGATTCGGTAGACGTTACTCAAATAATGTCAATTGCCTTCATGGGAGTAAAAGCGTTTTCACTTTTAAAGGACAAAGAGGAAGATATCAACTCACTTGAACTTAGGTTCAGGCAAATGGGGATAGTGAAATCTTTTATGTCCTACCTAACACCTATACAGCTTATGAACACTTTCCCAATCAGAAAAGAGTACGACGGTGATAAGTACGAGTGCAAAGATTATTTTTACACTAAATCAAAGCTCGACGAACTAAATCAAGATAATCCTATTGGGGACAAGCTGGATGATCTTTTATGGGATTACATGAATCACGACTTGCAAATGTTCTCAGTATCTATGTTCGGGTTAATGAGCAACATCATGCGATCCAAAGGGGAACCGGGCATAATGGAACGATTTTCTGCTGACTTCGGAATACCTCTTTATTACAGCGACAAAGAGGATAGATATATCACTGGACCGGTACAAGTCAAAAAAGTCGGCGAAGAGTATTGCTACGATGATTCAGAAGCCAAGACGGTTAAGAGAGCAAGGCCGAAGCACATTCAATTAGTTAACCCATAACCAAAAATAGGACAAGCACTAAAAAGGAGTGACCAAATTGAAACTAAACCAAGCAATCGAAAAGTTAATTGAAAATCCAAAGGATGTTTATGAGGTTATTTGTGAAGATGGATTCAGGAAGGAATTGTCGGTCAAGGATGGCTATTTTATCTTTAAGCGATACAACTCAAAGGGTGAGTTATTAGACAGACAGCTTTCGTCCGGAGGATTTAATGACAACATAAAGGTAGCTGATGATTGGCAAAAAGTTCGTCAACCCATCCCCTGGCAAGAAGCAATCCAATCATGGATGGATGGCAAAAACGTAGTGGTTGAGGTTCCAGATGGGACGGGAAAATTTTGCGTATCATTTTTAAGCCAAAATAGCACCGTTGTGTTAAGCAAAAATGTTCTTGCAACAGGAAAATGGTATGTGAAGTAGACCCAAACTTAATTAAAAAATTAACAAAGGAGTGAATTGAATGCCAAAATTCAAACTTGACTCAGACTTAATCGAAGGCTCAAAGAAGCACAAAGTAACTGTGCAAACCCGCCGGAATCAAAGACGTGCGCTTGCTAAAAAGATGGGGAAGTAGCAAATGAAAGCGAGGAAGTGAATTGAATGAAAAAGCAAGTTGTCTATGTGGCCGATAACGGCATCAAGGTAGTTGTGGATGGAAACAGTGACCCACGGAATATTCAGCTTTTCAATGCAGTTTTGAAGAAGTAGGGGGAAATTAAAATGTTTTCAGATAACAACGGTCACATTTCAGCAGCAGAGGCAAATATCTACAACTACTCATGTGAGTTAAATAGACCTTCATTTTTATTTAAACCTAAGTTGTCCATTGACGGTAACATGTGGTGCGCTTTATACGGCGACAATCTCCAAGACGGGGTTGCAGGGTTTGGAAAATCTCCTGAATTAGCTTATCTGAATTTTGACAAGGAGTGGTCGAAATCCATCACCTGAAAGGAAGGAGCGTGTTATACGGAAGATGTTAATAGGGTTAACTCAAGGACAGGAAACTATTGTTGACCAAGAACTCTTCGGTAATCTAAGTGGGTTTAATTGGTATGCACACTGGAATAAAAACACTAAATCATTTTACGCACGCAGAAGTTCAAAAATAGCTGGAAAATCTAAAGCCATACAAATGCACAGGGAGATAATGAATGCCCCAGTAGGAGTAGTCGTAGATCATATCAACGGCAATACTTTAGATAATCGGATAGCTAATCTAAGATTTGTGACAGTAAGGCAAAATAATCAGAATAGGCACAATGAGAAAAGCTCTATTTATCCTGGAGTATACCGACATAAAAATCACTCTAAATGGGTGGCTAGGATTTCAATAATGGGAAAAAACATTCACTTGGGATGCCATAAAAATGAGATTGACGCGTTTAGTGCTTATGTTTCGGCATGTATAAATCACGGACTACCAGTAGATCAAATGTTAGAAAGATTTATGGTGCCAGAGTAGGAGGTAAGTCCATTTCAACACCAGAAAGCGGGTAATCTCGTGAGAAAAGACACAGCTAGAAGGCTCAAATACCAAGAGCAACAGCGAATTCAATCCAAAATACTTAAAGCACCAAACGCTCAAGGATGGAATCAGACATTAAATGAAGGCCAACTAAAATCATTTGCATCAAAGCTCATTAAATAAGGGGGACAAAATGAACTGCATAGGTGGAGAGGTCGTTCAGGAAAATCTTAATTCCAAGTTGCAAAAAGAAGATATTCAAAAGTTTGAAGTTGGCAAAGCGTTCTTTTGGTCAGGGATGCTCAATGACGCAATGAAACCCGTTAAATGGTTTAAGCCCACAAGAAACGGCCAGAAAGTAAAATTCGATTCAATCAAAGATAAATTACAAATGGAAACAGCCAAAGGTGAACTCAGGGGATATTTAAACTATTTAAACGAGAAGTACGGAACTGATTATTCTCTGATTAAAGAAAAAACCAAGGGGGAACAAAATTGAA
>DATKTE010000155.1:0-4109 GCA_035531295.1 Alphaproteobacteria bacterium | reverse complement strand
TTGCGAGGAGCTTTGCTCCGAAGCAATCCAGAAAGTTCAGCTTATCTCCAACTTTTCGACCTTTTAGGTAGGGTGTGCTTGCAATTAGACTAAGCATATGAGATTTTTAAATATTAATTATGATGAAAGTGAAAAAAACATGCTCTCAAAATTTCTGGACCTCGCAACGATTCATATCCTTTAAGAAATTGAAAAGTTAAATAAAATCTCATGACACCAACGATGACACATCTCCCCCACCGTGGGGTTATAGAAATCCAAGGCGAAGATAAGGCCACCTTTCTTCAAGGTTTGATTTCGAATGATATCCAGCTCGTGACTCCTGAACGGACGATCTATGCGACGCTTCTTAACCCGCAGGGGCGATTTTTATATGACTTTTTTATTATGGAAAAGGACGGATCTTATCTTTTGGATGTGGAAGCGGCACGTCTTGAAGCTCTTTTAAAAAAGTTAAGTCTTTATAAACTGCGCTCAAAGGTAACCCTTACACCTCGCCCTGACAGACAGGTCTTTGCAGTGTGGGGCGATAGTGTCGCAGCGACACTTGACCTTCCAGTAGAAGCAGGAGCCGCTCATAACGGCATCTTTATGGATCCTAGGCTGGTGGAGCTTGGGGTGCGTGCCATGAGTAAAGATTCCCTCAAAGATTTTCAGGCCACAACACCCCAAGATTATGATCTCCATCGCTTAAAATTGGGTGTTCCAGAGGGTGGGAAAGATTTAATTCCAGAACGCGCAATCTTGCTAGAATCGGGTTTAGATGAGCTGAATGCCATTAGCTGGACAAAAGGGTGTTACATGGGCCAAGAATTGACAGCTCGCACAAAATATCGCGGCCTTGTCCGTAAGCGAATCTTCCCTGTAATTATTGAAGGAAAAGCCCCAGAGATAGGAACAGAGGTCTTACTGGGTGGCGAATCCGTTGGGGAAATGCGGTCTCACAACACCTCTAATGGCCTGGCGCTCCTTCGGGTAGAAGCTGTAAAACCCCAAAGTGAGTTTGTATGTGGGGACGCCCTCTTAAAGCCCTACATTCCCGTTTGGATGCGTCTGGAAGATCCATCCTGATCGACGGCTACAAATTCTGTAAAAGCACCAGGAAGAAGCTCACCTATCGTCACGTTTACAAATCCGCTTGGTCCTTTGTAAATGACAACAGTGTCAGGGGTGCTAAATTCTTGAATCACTTGTCGACAGGCTCCACACGGACTGCAAGGAATATCTGCCTTCGTTGTGACCACAATGGCTTTAATTTTTCCCTTTGGACCTTTTTCAGAGACCATTTTGAAAATGGCCGTTCTTTCGCTACAATTGGTAAGAGGGTATGAAATATTTTCAATGTTACACCCTGTGTAAATGTCACCATCTTCTGTAAGAAGAGCTGTTCCGATGGGAAATTTAGAATAGGGAGTATAGGCATTTTCTTGCGCTTCTTTCGCAAGCTTTAGGAGTTTATCTTGTAATTCTTTTGCAATCATAACATTTCCTTTGTTTATGTTGACTTTTTTAAAAATTCGCCGCTTTGCCCAGACGTTTCATTTCTCACAAAGGCGAGAGGATGACAGAGGCGGGTGTGTGGTTTAACCCTCAATTTTCGAGAAATCTGCCACTTGCTGCAACGTTTTCCGCAAGTAGGCGAGCAGATGCAACCGGTTCATCCGCAGGTTTGCTTCTTCTGAATTAACAACTACTTTTTCGAAAAATTGGTCCACAAATGGTCTGAGTGTAGCCAGATCCTGGACAGCTTTAACAAAATCACCCTTTGCCACCAGCTCTTGAATGATGGGGGATTTTTCCGATAAATTTGTAAAAAGGATTTTTTCTTCGAGAGCTTTTAACGTTTCTTCTCTGACCTGGCCTTCATAACGCTGCTTATCCTTCTCTTCCTCAATCTTAAGGATGTTGGAGGCTCGTTTATAAGCTGCAAGAAGATTCTGTCCATCTTCTCCATCCATGAGTTTGTCAAGGGCTTGAACCCTTAAGGCAAGATCGGAAAAGGTGGGATTTTTGTGAGCAACGCCCAAGACAGCATCGACGTGATCATAGGGGCTTCCCTGGCCATCGCGTAAGGCAAACTTGAATCGCTCCAACAGGAACTGCCAAACGTCGGCAACCGCTTCCTCTTTATTTTTAATAAGGGGGGGCGTGAGTTCAGACCATGGATAGGCATCATAAGCCCAGCCTAAGACCTCAACCATGGAAAGACTGAAGTGAGGGTTTAAAGAAAGGGCTATAAGACTCAAACCTGCTCGCCTGAGGGCAAAGGGATCTTTGGACCCTGTGGGTGTAATTCCAATCGTGAAGAACCCCACCAGTGAATCCAAACGATCGGCAATTGCCAAAATCAAGCTGGGAATGGCGTCTGGAATTTCGCCACCCGAAACTTTGGGCCAGTAATGTTCTTCAATAGCACGAGCAACTTCAGGCGCTTCGCTTTGGTTTTGGGCATAATAACATCCCATGATGCCTTGAAGTTCGGGAAATTCACCTACCATTTGAGAGGCCAAATCAGCTTTAGAAAGAAGAGCTGCCCGTTCCACAATTTTTTGATTTTCTCCCACGTGCTGGGCAATGCGAGAGGAAAGTTTTACGAGCCGTTCCACTTTATCGAAGAGGCTTCCTAAATGTTGATGGAAAAGCCTCGTCTTTAATGAGGTGTTAAAATGGTCTAAGGGCTTTTTCTGATCTTGTTCCCAAAAAAATTGAGCGTCCGCAAGGCGTGCTCTTAAAACTCGCTCATTTCCGATAACAATTGTTTTGCCATGGTCACGGCCTTCAATATTCGCAATAATACCAAAGGAAGGGGCAAGTTTTTTTTCTGAATCGTTGAGGGGGAAATAGCGTTGATGGACACGCATGGGGGTTGTGATAACTTTAGGAGGAAGGTTCATAAAATGCTTATCTACGGCCCCTATGTAAGCAACAGGCCATTCCACAAGGCCTGTAACCTCATCCAAAAGGGCTGGATCTTCAAGTGGTGTCAGATGAGCGTCATGAGAGACTCGGGTCATTTCTTTCTCGATAAGACGCCTGCGTTCTGCCCAATCTAAAATAACATAGTGGTCCTTGAGCTTTTTTTCATAATCTTGAAAGTTATCAACTGTAAAAGGCTCGGGAGCCAAAAACCGATGACCACGGGTCTTATTAGAAGCGTTAAGTCCTGCATAGGAAAAGGGGACAACGGTTCCGTCAAGGATACTCAAAAGACCACGGATAGGCCGAACCCAGGTTACGGCAAGGCCTCCCCAGCGCATGGATTTGGGCCAACGAAATTTTTCTAAGAGGGTAGGGGCAATCTGGGAAAGAACCTCTTGCGTAGGCCGGCCAGGTTCATTTTTAATCACGAATAAAAAAGATCCTTTAGGTGTTTCTCTAACTTCACAGTCTTCGCGTCTAACGCCCGCTGTTTTTAGAAATCCATCAATCGCCGTTTGAGAAGCATCCACACGCGGACCCTTTTTTTCCTCCCTGATGGGGAGGGTGTGCGAAGGAAGTCCTGCAACAACAACAGTTAATCTGCGAGGAGTAATAAAAGTTTTAATGCTTTCAAAGGAAAGTTCTTTTTGGTTGAGCTGAGCTTCCGTTAATGTTTTTAATTGTTCTTGAGCCTCTGGCTGCATGCGAGAAGGGATTTCCTCTGAGAAAATTTCAAAAAGCCATTCAGCCATTGGAATTCTCCATCCAGAGCTCACAACACTGACGCGCCAAAGCACGTACGCGCCCAATGGTATTTGCCCGTTCGGTGACGCTTAAAACGCCGCGGGCATCTAAAAGATTAAAAAGATGGCTCGCTTTAAGACAATATTCATAGGCGGGAAGAACAAGTTTGTTTTCCACAAGATGACGGGACATAGATTCTGCGTCTTCAAAGTGTCGGAAAATCATGGGAGCATCGGCATGCTCAAAACTAAAGGCAGAAAATTCTTGTTCCATTTGATGGGCCACATCTCCATAAGTCATGTGGTCTTCTCCTTCAGGACTATTCCAATCCAAATCATAAACATTTTCAATACCTTGAAGAACGGCTACAAGACGCTCAAGCCCATAGGTTAGCTCTGCAGGAACCGGATCACACGCAAAGCCTCCAACTTGTTGAAAGTAGGTAA
>DATKTE010000154.1:0-3372 GCA_035531295.1 Alphaproteobacteria bacterium | reverse complement strand
GGGGTAATAATTGGGGATGACATGGGCGTATTCCTCCACGTGGATGTCCAAATAACGATCGGGTTACACGCGCCCCATGGATGTATCAGATTGCTCCAACGAAGCTGACCGCAACCTAGGAAAAGCAAAAGGGATGCCAATGTCACTAATGCTTTTTAATCAGCACCTTGTGAGAGAGCAAGGCGGGTTTTGTAAAGAAAACGACGAAAACCCCGAAGGGAAACAGGACTTTTGTCGCAAAGGAAACAGGTCGCTGCCCCAAACACAGGGGAACGTCGTGAGGAACGCTGGATGAGCGTTCATGGGCGCCAGTACATGATCGTGTGCGTGCGCATCGAGCATGAGGCGAAAGCCCCGTGGTTTGGGGCCTAATCCGAGTGTATTGCCATGGCTGGGTTGGAAAGATGTTGGAAACAATGGCTCGTTGCACCGCAGTTTGGAGACGGGGATCGCTTCGAAAGCGACCATCGCCCGCTCCCGACAGCCGCGCGGCCATAACGATAGCAAGACACTCGTTTACATACGCTATTGAGTTTCCGTGCAGATGCTGCAATGCTTGGGCGGTTTGAGTTCGGTCACTAGATCGGGGCGGAATGACAGCGGGGTATTTACTTTCAATCCTCAAGTCCTCTATTTTTTAGTCGGCAATAAAATCATAAGGATATGCCAGATATGACCACGTTACACAACGACCACCCGCCAAAATATACACCTGATAAGGTGTTTGCTTGTTAGATCTTTAGGAGTACGACATGGGACTCGTTAAATCGGCCATGCTCGAAGCGGAAGAGCGTGGTTACGACATAGATAGCGATGTCCGTGTCTGCACCTACTGCTTTGAGGACGGAGCTCTTAAAGACTTCATTTCACAAAATTCGACTGAAGGGGCGTGTTCATTTTGCGAATACTTTACGGAAACAGCTAGTTGCGAGTTATTCGACGTACTGGGTGTGATTTTGCCCGGCATCGGTACTGAGTGGGGGGATCCCGCGAATGAAGGACTGCCATATGAAACACGCGAGGGAGGATGGCAGGGCGATGTCTATAACACTTTGGAAATGCTGGAAGAGGTAGGGCTCGATACCAGCTCATATGAGCTCTTTCAAACAATAGTTCAGGCGATCCATAACGGCGAATGGTGTCGCCGTAATCCGTATTCGCTTGAGAGACATCAAACTCTGCTAGTTGGATGGCGAAGTTTTTCGCAATTCGTCATGAATGAAGCTCGTTATGTATTTCTTCAGGCCACTCCAGCGAACTACGATCCGTATCAGCATGATGAAATTCAACCGGTTGCCATTCTTGAACACCTTGGAACGATGGCGAACGAACTTGAATTGATATCCATACTTCGGAAGGGGGAAGAGATCCTTCGGATTAGGATTGCGGATCCCGAAACAGCCTTATCCACGGCATCAGAGCTTGGAACCCCGCCAATTCAATACGCAACTATTCCCAATAGAATGAGCCCTGCTGGAATACCAATGTTTTATGGCGCTTTCAATCCAGAAACGGCCATCGCCGAAACCTATGACCCACTGCGGCAAACAAAGAAAAAGGGCGTTATCGGGAAGTTTCGAGCGGAGCGAGAGCTAATTCTTCTAGATTTGACGCGTCACATCGAATTACCAAGCCTTTTTGATCTGAATGCGGTTCAATCGCGCTACTTAGTAAAGTTCATCAAAGGTTTTGTTGAAGACTTTTCGAAGCCGGTCTCACGTGATGACCGCTCGCACGTTGAATACGTTCCCACGCAAGTCGTGACTGAATACTTTAGGCATATTTTTCGCACCCCCCTTGGGCAGAAGCTAGATGGGATAATTTATCCAAGCTCCAAAAAAAAAGGGGACCAGGCTGTTGTACTATTTGTAAGCAATTCACAGTGCGTAGATATATCGGACAATCTTTCGGATGAGGCGCTACTTACACTGATTAGCGTTGAAGAGGTGCAACTTGAGACTCCTAACTAGCAATCTGTTGCAGGTGCTATTTGACCCGCTACGCACCTTTGCTTCAGCAAAGGTTCAGATCGTCTCAAACGAACTGAACGTGGGCATTAGCATCAATAATTATGAAACGTAACTGTTTAAACTGTCATTTCTTAAGCAAATCTCATCGCGAGGAGGATACTGGGCGCGAGCTAGTCTTTTCCTTGAGTGAAAAAGAGAGAGACGCATTAAAAATTGAACCGGTAGGGTTTGATAGAGGTTGGCACTCGTTGCTGTGTCATATGGGAGTTTGGGATGAAGGCTTAAGTCCACTAGCAATTATTAAAGATGAAACATTGCTATCTCAAGACAGAGCTTATAGTTGCTTCTTCATCTCTTTTAGAAAATCAATGCTATTTAAAGCCGCAATAGAGCTACAAAAACGTGCTGAAGAAAATAGGCAGTTAAAGGCATCTTATAGGATGACGATAATTGGTCTATGGATCGCTGGTATTGGATTATTAGTGAATGCATTAATCGCAATTCTAAGTGCACCCAAATGCTAACAAGGCGCTTGCGTGGGATGCTGCTTCGCTGCGCCCCCACAGCTTTAGCGTTAGCTATCTAACAAATCTAGCTCTGAGCAAGAAAGAATAATGTCTGACGAACTAACTTATCATTTGAACAAAGTGCCCGGCAAAACCTATATGAGCCGTAGGATAATCGTGCACGATGATAAGAAACTTCGTCATGCATCAAAAGTTCTCGATCTTGATGAAGGCTTTATCTATGCCAAAGAAAAAGATGAGATAATAATCCGTAAGACCGAAGGTGGTAGAAAAGAGATTATTGCCAAATTTTTTGAAGACCCAAGGGGCGTGTCAGTTGTTACTATTCAGAGCTTTAATCCAAGTAAAGGCTTGCCTCAAAAAACATTTTTTTCATTTGTGGGTTCTGAGATTGGTCAGATTGTTGAGTTCTTTCACAATGTCTTTCACTATAAATTTGAAGATGCAAGCAATGTCAATATTACAGATGCTGAGCTACGAAAGGTTATTTTGTCACAGGCACAAGCCAAGAACTTAGTTAAAGATAATCAAGACTTATTTGCTGAAGCTCTTCGCACAGAAGTTACAAATGAGGACGTGGTTGCTCTTGGTTACCGTAAGAAGCAACTTGATGTGTTTAGTCGATTACTTGAAGATGCCGCTTTTTTTTCACGTACCATGGGGCTTAAGCAATGTAGAGGAAAAGAGGATTTATGGCAAAAGTACTTTGACAAAAACAGATGGGTCTTTGGCTACGGCTTAAATTATGTTTTCGTCACAGGCTTTGAAAATAAGAAGCTTGAGCAAATTGTAGAAGGAAATGATCTTCTGAATAAAGGCAAGCGGACTGATGCGCTAATGATGACAAAAGGAGTTATTAGCTCCCTGTGTTTTAT
>DATKTE010000153.1:0-15353 GCA_035531295.1 Alphaproteobacteria bacterium | reverse complement strand
AGTGTGTGCCTTATGACACCAGAGGAAGCGACCAAAGGAGGAGCCCTTGCCCTTTTTGGAGAAAAATATGGCGATGAAGTTAGGGTCGTTTCTATGGGAGAAGATGTTGAGGAGCCGTTTTCCGTTGAGCTCTGCGGTGGAACCCATGTCAGCCGGACAGGAGACATTGGATATTTTAAATTCATTTCGGAATCAGGGATTGCAGCCGGCATTCGTCGGATCGAAGCTTTGACTGGCCGTATGGCTGAAGATTTTGCCTCCAGCCAACAGAAACTTGTATTGAGCCTTGCAGACCAGCTTAAAATTACGCCCAGCGCTGTGGGTGAAAAAATCAACCAACTTTTAGATGAGCGTAAATCATTGGAACGTGAAGTCCAATCCCTTCGTCAACGACTCGCCACATCTGGCGGGGGAGAAACCCAAAAGCCAGAGATGATTAATGGCGTAGCATTCTTTAAGCGCCACTTAAAGGACATCCCTCCCCAAGATCTTAAATCCATCGTGGATCAGTTGCGGGAGGAATATAAATCAGGTGTATTTGCTGTTGTGAGTGAAAGTGAAGGGAAAGTTTCGCTTGTGATTGGCGTTAGTCCCGATCTTCTGTCCAAGTTTGATGCTGTTGATTTGATTCGAAAAGTTGTCCCGTCTATCGGTGGGAAAGGTGGCGGTGGTCGTCCTGATCTCGCGCAAGCTGGAGGACCAGACGCTGGGGGGATTGAGGGCCTTTTTAAAGAATTAGTGGCTGAGATTAGGCTCAGTGAATAAAATTTAAAAATCTCCTTGATGTGTCATCCTTGGCAACAAATGCTTTGTTTTCCAAAGGAAAACATTAGCATTTGTTGGCCGAGGATCTATTCGGTAACAGGATCCTCGGGTCAAGTAAAGCCATTGTTTCTCTTCGAAAAACAAGCCTTTCCTAGCCCAAGGATGACACGAGTTGGCGGTATGATTTAAAGTTCACGGGGCCTAATCTTCTTTAAAGTTCTTTGCTCTATCTGCAATTTTCCATCCAAGAGAAAATAAGTTATCCAAAAACCAATTCTTTACAGGGCGATAGCTTTGGATAAGCTTGTCCACAGTCCAGTGACGAATTTTGGTGATACCCATACCTGTAAAATAACCTAGAGTAGCCCCAGAACCCGTTCCCAAATCATCATAAGGAAAGCCATAATGAGGTGTTCCATTTTGCAATGTATTTATTCTTGTATTATGAAGAATACGCTCATTTGCTAGGAGTGAAATTTGTTCACGATGATAGCTTAGAGAGGTGGGTCTAGTTCCCACTGATTCTGCAGCGTAACGGCCTACAACATCATCGTATAGACTGCCGACGTAAGCTCCTCCATAGGTTGTTGCGCCTATGATGCCATAGTCTATGTATGTTCCTCCCTTATTCCAAAGCCAATGGGTGGTCTTTCCCAATAGAGTTGAGGGGGGATTAGATTGAAAAACGTCAGGTGATGACTCTGTTAAATTCGGGTGAACAGAAGTTTTACCCATTTCTTCACCATTCAATTCATGCTCTTCCTCCATTGCTAAAAGGGCAGAAGAAAGTGAAACGATAATTAAAAAAGTAAAAAAGGCTTTTTGAATAAATAAACGCGAAATATGAGACATAAATTACTCCTATAAAAAAAATAAAATTAATTAATTAATTAAAAATATTAAAAAATATTTTCATGAAGACAATATATTTAACTTTGTTAATTTAATAGTAAAATTTTACGCAGCTTTTTTCGCACCCACTTGTGTCACAACGTTCCGTAAGCAATTGATAATGTGGTCTTGCGCTTGAGATTCTAAATAGGGATGCATGGGAAGGCTTAGGACACAATTTGCTAAGGCTTCACTTACAGGAAGGGTATCCGTTGCACAAGGATAATGGTTGTAGGCTTTTTGGTGATGCAGGGGGAGTGCGTAATGGATCATCGTAGGAATACCTTCTGCTTTTAGTCCTGCCATAATTTCACTGCGTTTTTCAGGGTCAACTTTTATCGTATATTGGGCCCAAACAGAAAGACAGTTTTTCTCGACAAAAGGCGTAATGACGCTGTCACCAAGACCTTCTGAGTAGCGCATTGCAACATGCTGCCGCAGGCCAATTTCCTCCTGAAAGATGGAAAGTTTTTCAATCAGGATAGCCGCTTGTAAGGTATCACAACGGCCATTCATACCAATGCGGATGTTTTCATATTTATCTTCGCCTTGGCCATGGACACGCAAGGAATGGAGGATATTGAGAAGATCTTCATTCTCAGTGAAAATAGCGCCCGCATCCCCATAAGCGCCAAGAGGTTTAGAAGGATAAAAGCTAATCGCAGTTGACTCTGCCAGCGTTCCGATATTGCGCCCTTTATAGGTGCCCCCAAAGCTTTGTGCAGCATCCGCAATGACCCACAATCCATGTTCTTCTGCTAGGGTGTGGATTGCGTCATAATCAGCAGCCTGACCATATAGATCGACGGGAATAATACCGCATGGCTTGAGACCTAACTGTTTAGCTTTTTGAATTCCTTTTTCAAGGCTGGTTGGGTCTATATTAAAGGTGTCAGGGAGAACATCGATAAAAACAACGGTGGCTCCCATCCACGCAACGACTTCGGCAGTTGCCGCGAAGGTAAAGCTGGGTACAAAAATGGCGTCATTTTGTCCTACATTTTTCGCCCTCAGGATAAGTGCGATGGCATCGGTTCCATTCGAACAGGATAAGGTATGACGAGCACCACAAAAGGCGGAAAGTTGTTTTTCGAGTTCATGAACCTCAGGGCCCATAATATATCCCCCATGATCTAAGACGCGGAGCATGGCTGCTTCAAGTTGAGCGCGAATGCGCTTTTGCTGTGGCACGAGATCAATAAAAGGGATCATTATTTGTTCCTTATCTGTAGAGAGTGTTCTGCTTTTTCTAAAACTTCTGTGACCCGCAGGCCTTCGAGACCTGAGGTAAGGGGTTCCTCACCTTTTTGAATACATGTGAGAAAATGGAGACATTCATTCTTAAGAGGTTCCGTTTCGGGGAGGGAGATAAATCGAGTGTGAAAATTGTCATTTGCAAGAGGCTGGTCGTCTTGCCAAATAAAACAATCCGTTGAAATCTGGAGTTTTTCAGCCCAAGGTTTACGGTCATCAAAGACGGCGATCGCTTTTTCACCGATGACAACAAGCTTTTGCTCCTTAAAGGGGGAGAGCCAGGAGGCATGAACATGTGCCGTTAAGCCACTGGGAAAGGTTAATGTGAGAAGGGCATTGGCTGGTTTTTCGGAGGCGAGATAGGCTTGTCCCGTTGCAACAATATTTTGAGGCATATCTTGAGCAAGTGACAAAATCAATGAGATGTCATGGCTCGCGAGATCCCATAGGACACTTTCTTGATGACGAAATCGTCCGAGCCCTAAGCGATTAGCATAAATATGTTTTAAAGGTCCCAATTCAGGCAGGTGATTCTTTAGAGTAATGAATGCGGGATGGTAGTTCAAGATATGTCCCACCATAAGAATGCGGTCGTGGGCTTTGGCGAGAGAACAAAGTTTCGTCGCTTCATATACAGAAAGGGCGATGGGCTTTTCAATATAGACATGCTTACCAGCTGCAAGCGCCTGTGCCGCTTGATGAGCATGCAAAGGGGCGAGAGAGGCAATTACAATGGCATCAACTGCAGGGTGGGAAAAAACATCTTCTTGAGAGAAGGAAGGTACACCATGTTGGCTGGCGAGAGATTCTGCTTTCTGAGCATCACTATCGCAAACACCTGCAAGTGCACCCAGTTGAGCAAAATTTCGGACTAAATTTTTTCCCCAAGCTCCACAACCAACAACGGCAACACGGGGGCGAGGGAGATCTGATTGTAAAATATTATTCATGTTTTAACTTTAAGAAGAGGGGGATAATGGGTCAATCAAAAGAAAAGGTTTTCGTTTCACAAAATATGACAAAAGGTTAACTTAACGTTTTAACCATCCATATAACTTTAGCCTTGGCAGTGGAGGGAATAGCTTGAAATCCAGCTTTTTCATATGCTCGAATGGCGAGTTTATTGTCACGATCAGGATCAACAAAGCAAGCATTGAACAGAGGTTTTATATAATCATTTAAAAATGTGCTGAGAATGATAGTGCTCAGACCTTTGCCGATAAACTCAGCTTCTCCAATAAACAGGTCTAGGGCCGCAAGCTTTTTAGGAAGGTCAGGGGGGAGCTTGCCTCCTTCTCTCGGAAAGTCATGGGCATTGTAATATTGGATAAACCCAATGGGTTGGGAGTCAATCTGGATAAGAAACGCGTGAATTGGTTTCTTTAGCTCGCCCGTTTCTTTATAGCCTTCACAATAAGTTGAGTACTTTTGAATAATGTCTTCAAGGCTCCAGGGGCGATTGTCTCGCCACCAGCGCGAGACATGATCTGTATTTATCCATTTAAGAAGTAAAGGAAAATGAGTTGTTTTAAGCGGTATAAAATGAATGGATCGTGAGGTATTTTTTAGCATAAAGAACAGGTTTGATCCTCTGACAATGATCGTAGGGGGCGTGAATTTCGAAACTTACATTTTCATAAACACGCCCCATCACAAAGAGTCAAGTGTCATGGCAAACGAACGAGGGGGGAGGACTTTCCCAAAGTATCGGCATTAGCTCTTATGTCTTCGATACCGTCTATTTAAGGTCTTGCGCAACTACGATATAGTTATCTTTTTCAGAAGGCTTGCTTCTTACTTTTTCTTTCCTGTAAAAATAGACTTTGTGGAAAACTTCTTTAAGAATACGTTCGACGAAGTAAAGATCTGATGTTTTAAAAACTTCATACGACGAATAACTATGCCCATCAGTTCGGCGTCTTTTTACTATCTCCTTCTTATCATTTTCGTGTTTAATGTTTTCTCTTTTTCTCTTTAAAGATAGAACCTTCAGGCCAATATAATGTCTTAAGCCCTCTTCATTTCTTAATATGTCGTTAGAAGGAGCTCCTGAAAAACCGAATCCTTTTGCTATTTCAATAAGCTTCTCAAGAGCTTCGTCAACATGTGGTCGTAAAAGTTGAAGATACTTTTTCGTTTCCCAAGTTACTTCCGAGCTTTGTAAAAATTTTTCTGGAAGCTTCATAAGAAGCGGGTAGTCTGGACGGGGAGAGCAAGTCTCTATAGGAAGCGATAAAATATCGTCTATTCCTATTACTTCTTTAAGTATTGATCGGGGGAGATGAGGTTGAGATTCATCCTCTTCAATAAAGTGAGATTCATCCTCTTCAATTAAGCTTTTCCTGCATTTTTCTTTTTGTGTAACGATAAAATTTCCCCCTTTTTTTAACATTGACCCCAAAATTTGAAGGAATGTTTTGAGCTGTTGTTGTTCGAGGTACAATTTTTTAAAGATTCTAGGTCCACACGTAATGAGATCAACGGATGAGGGAACAATTTTTGCAATAGACTTCAGGGTTGAGAGATCAGAAACATCTGATTGGAAGGAAAGCATTTCTTCAGAATTAGACGCCTTGTAGTTAAAATAAAACTTTTCAGGAACTTCGCCCAACGTTAGAAGGATCATTCCAGTAATATCTTCATCTATATTACTTTTAATATAAGAGGTGAAGTCTTCCAGTGTGACACCCTTTAATGGAACTTGAGTGGAAGGATGAGGTAATGAAGAGTAAGCATTGTCACGCTCTTCCTCTCTTTGACCCTCCATCCCTCTGGCTTCTCGTTGTGTATAAAATAAAGAAATAATTAAAAAATACGACAAAAATAATTTAGTTATATTTATCCGCATAATGCCACTCCCAAAATTAAATTTAAAAAACTAATGATATCAAATGGTTATTCTAAAGTTTAAAAAGCTTCTTATTCAAAAACACCAGTAATAATTATATTTTTTATTTAAGGGTCGGACTTTTGCAAAAATTTTAACAAAATGCAAGGTATTTTTTGGAGGGTTCTATGGAACTTTGTAACTGCTTACCCATCGGTGTCATCCACCGCCTTCGTGAGGGAAAGTTCTTTTCAAAAAACGCTTGTTTTCTAAAGAAAAACTTTAGCATCTCTCGACTGAGGATCTCTTCCCCAATAAGATCCTCGGGTCAAGGATGATACAGGGAGGAGAGGGTCGTCAGCCCGCGATTGCTTTAGCTTACTTCGCCAGATTTTTATTGGCAAAATCCCAATTGACGAGATGATCTAAGAAGACCTCAACATAATCTTTGCGACGATTTTGGTAATCAAGGTAGTAAGCATGCTCCCAGACATCACATGTTAGAAGAGCCTTTTGACCGTGAATCAGTGGTAAATCCGCATCCTTCATGGGAACAATTTTTAAAACGTTATCTTTGTCCAAGACTAGCCAAACCCAGCCGCTGCCAAAGAGTTTTGTTCCGGCTTCAACAAACTGTTTTTTAAAATCGTCATAGCTCCCAAAGGTTTTGATAATCAGCTCGAGAATAGGTCCTGTAGCTTGATCGCCCCCCTTTGGCTTCATGGATGACCAATAAAAGGTATGGTTCCAGTCTTGGGCCGCATTGTTGAAAACCGTTTTGAGTTCTGGGTCTTTAAAGCTCATCTTAATGACCTCTTCAAGAGAGGATGGATTCAAGCCCTTTTCTTTCACCAGCTTATTCAAATTATCCACATACCCCTTATGATGCTTTCCATAGTGATAGAAAAGTGTCCTTGCGGATATGAAAGGGGCAAGAGCATCTTCTGCGTAAGGAAGGGGGGGTAAAGTGAAGGGCTCAGCAGCTAAAACATGCGAGCTACAGAATAAGGAATAAAGGAACAAAAAGTGGGTTATTATTTTTTTCATTTGGATCTCCTTTTAGCTTCTGATCATTTATTTATAACATAAAGAAAGGGTGGCAAACACTTAAATCCATTCTTCCTGATCAACGGTTCTATCAACTACTTGATCCCCTGTATTGAGTGTCCCTGCTTTTTCTATAAGTAGGACATGAACTTCCTCTTCAGCCACAGGCTTATGCTCAACTCCACGGGGGACAACGTAGCAATTTTCATAAGACAAACCTTATTTATGAGGATAATGGCAATTGTGCTATAAGTATGGTGTTTTTCGTTATCATAATGACTTTCCTATGAAAGAGATAGTTAAGTCATCATAAAAATATTACTTGAAAATTAAGAATAAAAAAACTATACATTATAGATGTTAAATTTTTTTTTAGGAATTGAGTTATGTTGTTATTTAATAAACTGAAGAGTAAATCCTCCCATCCTGCAGCAAGGTTTCTCCGAACGGCTTCATTTTTTATTCTTTCTACCATTTGTGTAAGCACAGTAAACCCATCAAGTTGGGCTATGGAAGAAGAACGTCCTGGTTTTGTAAAATCAAGAGTAGTAGGTAAAAACAAGATTCTTGAGGCATGTAAAGAAGTAGGTAGTGGTATATGGAAGAGGGAAGTTAAGAAAATTTCAAACGAGTTTGGGATGATACTTAAGGTCCAAATGGAAAAGAATTATTTGAAAAGTGGTATTGATGTAGAAAAGTTAAATGCAAAAATAAAATCAAACGTAGAAAAATTAGTAACAAAGTGGGAAAGTTCAGCTACTGATTTCTTTAAAAATTATAAAAAATTGCAATTAAATCATGATAGAAGAAAATTAAGCTCTACAACATTTTTTAATCCTCTCTTTGATTTTGTGGTCGAACTTGAAGCTGTATATGACACACTTAATAGTGAATTTTTGAAACTTGGTTTCACTGAAAAACCTTACCATGATAGTTTCCCAGTTTTTCAAGCCGCCTGCACAGGTTATATGAAGTATTATAATGCGGTTGAGAATAAAGAACTTTCTAACATTGGTGGTTTGCTCGGATTTGCAAAAAAACATAGGCATATAGAAAATGAAGATATCACTCTAAAACATTTAGGGTATGTGTGGGACTCGAAAGGAATTTTACTTTTTACCATTTTTCCTCATGAAAATATCCAAGGAGGGTTACACGATACTTATGTGCCTTATGGGACGGACGCTCTAAATTCTCTTCAAGAAAGAAGGGTGCTTTTTCATTATAATTCAGATACTCCCCGAATTGTTGAAAATCCAGGATATTATATTGACGTCGAAGGAGAGTATGTGGGGATAAGATACTATACAGGCGCAGAGAATTCTTCACAATCTTTACCTTTCACTTTCAATTCAGGAGTAAAGATAGTTCCTCCTGCTGAAGTGAGGCGTTTAGGATTATTTCTGTTTGGGAAGATAAACCCATCATTTGAAAAAACTCGCTTAGTTCTTTTAGATTTTCTTCAAGGTGCTGATAAAGGTTTTATAGAGCTTCCCAGAAGTCCAGTTGAGAAATTGGAAGCTCACTATATCCACTTACTTGATCTAAGTGAAAAGCAAGGAGCACATTCTGATGATCCAGATTTTTCATATGCACTTCAGTGTGTGCAAAATGAATTTTGTACCGAAACTCTTGAAAAAGCAATTTCACAAGCGAGAAAAGATTTAAAAGAAGCGATGGTGGCTGAAGAAGAAAAGAAGATAAGAATGGAACAAGATCAGCGTGGCCAAATGGTGATCAATGATGCCCATGAGACTTCTTCTGAAAAAAAGTCAGCCACAAAGGCCAGAGGTAAAAACAGAAAAGGAAAGAAAATCCCTCTTTCTCGTGAAAAAGAGAAAGAGATTGTAAAGGCCCAGGAAATCGATCCAACAATCCGAAAAGAAATCCGCAGAAAAGCCAAAAAGCGAATCAATCTTCTTAAAAATAAGAGCATCAGAGAAAACCAAAAAAGCCTAAAATATGACAAATATTTGAAGCTAGTAAACGTTGCTATTCAGGGCTTACGCGAGGCGGGTGTTTCTGTTGAAATGGCTTTAAATAAAAGCAGTCATGGCTGCCTAACAATTGGCGATCAAAAGTTACCTCTTTGTGTTCCCCATGGCGGGCGCGATACGATTACTGCAAGTTCAGCCAAGAGTACTTTGGATACATTATTGGGCGCCTATCTGAATGTTCTAGGAGGAAAAGAAGAGGGTGGTCGTAAGTCAGAGTAATGGTGCGGGGCGTGGTTTATCCCATTTATCATAAATAAGTGATGTTATGTTAAGTTTCTGGATCGCCACGTCCCCAAAGGGTGCTCGCGAAGCCTGCCCTCGTAAAAACGGGGGACGACTTTACGAAACATCCACCTCTCGTCTTTGCGAGGAGCTTTGCTCCGAAGCAATCCAGATTTATTTATGATATTTATTTCTTATAAATGGTATTATTTAGCTTTGATCTAAATAAAAGCTTCGCCCCTTCGTTGCTGTAAAACCCAATTTTTCATAGAAATATTATTCAGTTGCTACGACTTACATTGGGAGAAAAAGCTAAATATAGTCCTTCAATGATCATTTCTAGGAACTTCTCTTTGTTGTGCTGGGCGTTAGTGCCTTGAAAAAAATCTGGTTTTTCCATGAAGGGAAGGGATGCTGTTTTCATGAT
Organism: Alphaproteobacteria bacterium; assembly: GCA_035531295.1. GTDB lineage: Bacteria > Pseudomonadota > Alphaproteobacteria > UBA9655 > UBA9655 > UBA9655. The sequence goes on along the minus strand of DATKTE010000153.1, from coordinate 5,923 downwards.
CATGTAACTTACCATTTCGGGGTCAAGCTCAGGGCGGACTTTGCCTTGGTTTTGAAATTCTTTAATTTGAGCGGCTATGGTATTTAATCTTTCACTCTTAACGCCCTTAATTTGTTCCTGTTTATCTTCAAGGCGTTGCCACATTATAAGTCGTGCGATTGCAGGGTTTTTGTCATAAAATTCAAAACGCAAAGTGACAAAGCTTTCCAGAAAATGTTTAAAAGAGTCCGTTGGAAAAGCGAGCTCAAAAAGATCTTTCCCTGAGTAAGCTTCAAGTAAATTTGTTTTAACGGCTTTCCATAACCCTTCCTTGCTTCCAAAATGGTGGTAAATTAAACTCTTGTGAATTTTTGCCTTATCAGCAATGCCATTAATGGAGGACCCTTCAAATCCTTTTGCCATAAAAATTTGTCCCGCTGCTTGGAGAATTTTTTCAGCGGTAACATGCTCTGATCTTTTCTTTTTCATAGAATTCTCCTTTTATTTTATAGCAGTATACACAAATTGAACGTTCGTTCAATTTTTTTGTTGACATACTTTTTGATGGTGAATATACCTTAAAAAGAATTGAACGAACGTTCAGTCAATTAGGAAATAAAACGAAAAGGAAATTGAAATGAAGAAATTTAGTTATGTTGCAGCTGGTTTAATATGTGCTTCTGTTTTAAATTTTAACGGGCACGTATTTGCTCAAGAAAAATGTTCGCCAGTAGAACTTGTCAAAAAACTCTATACATCCGATCTTTGGAAAAATCCTGAAGAAAACTTTCATAAGGTTTTCCATCCAGATTACAAACAATATTGGCATAAAGAGAACAAATATATTACTTATAATTACAAGCAAGCTTATGATCACACTGTTAATGATTTAAAAAATAAATACGCGAATGTTACTTTTTATTTTAGTCATATCATAAGCGATGGTAACTTCGTATTAGCGCGTTACGTCAGTAAAAAAAGTCCTAAAAATAATCCACAACAATGTTTGATGACGCCAATGATGGCTTTGTGGGAGATAAAAGATAACAAGCTATACCGCTGTTGGGAAACATCAGTAAAGTCTGCTGAAGATGCAAATGTGTTTGAATCTTTCCCAATTCCTTCTGAATCTTAATAAATAATTACAACAGGGAGACCTCTATGTCCTCGTTAAAGCTTAAGGGACATACCGTAAAATTGGCAAATGGCCAATTCAAAAATTTGATTTTGTAAAAGAGAAACGTAAAATAATAAATATAGTCTGGAAGAAGCATGACCGGGTCAACTGCAATCTAAATAAAGCTTCATCCCTTCATGGCTGGCTGTAAAACCCAATTTCTCATAAAATGCTTTCGCTGACACGCGTTTTTTATTGGTTGTAAGTTGAATAATTTTGCAGCCTTTTTCCTGCCCTAACACGATGACTTTTTCGATCATCCAGGTTCCTATTCCTTGACCCTGGAAGTGTTTCCCAACGTGGATGTTTTCAAGATTTAATCTTTTGGCTCCTTTGGATGAAAGGGAGGGCATAAAAGTCAGGTGACATGTTCCGATGACTTTGTTTTGGCTTTCAACAACCAACAGCATCTGGTTTTTATCTTCTGTAATTTCTTGAAAAGCCTGATAATAACTACGGAGTAGGGGATCGGTGAAAGATTCTCGAGTTACACCCAATTCGTCATCACAGATAAGCCGGATGATGTTAGGGAGGTCATTGGTGGTTGCGGGTCGTAAAGTTAGGTCGTTAGGCATTTACTTATTCTCCTCAGTGAAGGAATTAACGTAAAAGGGGGGCCTTTACAAGGAAAGCCTGTCAAGGCCCTACCAATAAGGTAAAGCCTCGCAAGCTTTCCTTGAGTTATAGAATATAAAACTCATTTCATCCAAGAGAGTTAACATTTTTTGAAGGATTGGTTCCTCGCTTTCGCAAGGGCAAGTCTTGAAAGAATTTTCACATACGTAGTAGCCATGGCCAATGTTTATGGTTAGTAAGGGAAGCTGGCTGGAAATCTCCTCGTTACGTTGAGTACGATCCGCTTCCAAACGCGATGCAAATTTTTTTATATTTATAATGAACCATATATATAATTTTTTGTTTTTTATCTTTCTAAATAGATCAAATTTATGTTAAAGTTAACTCGATAAGAGATTCTGAGAAAAGAATTCAATGGGAAGAAGCCAACTTGCAGTTCATGATCGATATATAAGATCCGTAATGACCGATATTGGGGTGGTGCAGGTATTTTTCGAAAATCAACTGCCTCAAGAAGTAGTAAATGTCATTGATTTCTCTTCTCTGGAGGTGCAGAAGGATTCTTTCGTTGATGACAAGTTAAGGCTTCAGGTTGTTGATCTTTTGTATAGTGTGAAGTTTCAAGGCGAGCCTGGATATATATATCTTCTTCTTGAACACGCCTCGACCCCAGATAAATTACTTCCCTATCGAATGCTCAGATACTCGCTTGCCATTATGGAAAATCACTTAAAGAAAACAAAAGGTTCGAGTCTTCCCTTGGTATATCCTCTGATTTATTATACCGGGAAAAGGCCATTTACCTATTCGACAGATTTTTTTGATTTATTTGGCAAAGAAAAAGAGCTCGCACGAGCGGTATTTTTAAACCCCTACCAACTTATAAATTTATCAAAAATTCCCGATGAGGTTTTAGAAGCGTATGGGGGTTGGTTCGGAATTTCAGCCTATCTTATGAAACATGTTGGTCATCCTGATATTTTGCCTGCTATCAAATTTATGTTAAAGTTGTCCAATAATATTGAAACGGAAAATGATTTTGCTAATATGTATAGTAGTATGTCTTATATCGCCGAAACGACAGATATTAAGGATTATGATACCCTTATAGAAACGATCAGATCTAATTTATCAGAAGAGGAAGAGGAGAAAATTATGACATTAGCAGAGATATGGAAACAACAAGGAAGGCAAGAAAGAGATGCCGAGGTTGAAAAAGTAAAGAAATTTGCAGAACAGCAGTTGCAAGAAGTAAAATTAGAAGGGAAATTAGAAGGGAAGTTAGAAGGGAAGCTAGAAGGGAAGTTAGAAGTCGCAAAAGCGATGCTGCAGAGAGGTCTTGAAATAGAGACAGTTACCTCTTTGACGGGACTCTCTGCTAAGGACGTTACACATCTGGTGCATTGATCTATCAAACGATTCGCTCTTTTCTCCACACTGTGTGATCCGCGACCAAGAAATTCTCGTGCTTTCCGATGGAGAACAAAGTATTTCTTGCCAAGGAGGACACGAAAAAAGGTGCCTTCTCATCCCACAATTTCAAAAGCGGACAAGATTTATCTTAACATTGGAATTCACAGGCTTCAAAATCTAAGCTTGCCATCATCCTTTTCGAGTGATTATCTCATCAACCTTGAGCCCAGTATAGCTGAAGTTTAAAAACTGAATAACTTTTTGTGCTATTATGCTTGAAAATAAAGTTATTTCATATGCAGCTTTAAGCTAAACTTGAAACAAACTTTGGAAAATAATCTTCTCATCAATAACACACTCATAAATTTCTCAAAACGTGGCCGAGCGGCATCATTTAAGAGCATCTTGCAATTCGGCAGTATCAATCTTGTTTTCGTATCTTTCGCCATTGGGCATGGTTTTTTTGATGTTCTTCAAGAGTGGTTGCAAAAACATGCCCTCCTGACCCATCTGCGACAAAATAAATATAGGACACATTCTCAGGATGAGCGACAGCTCTTAAAGAGGCAAGGCTCGGGTTTGAAATAGGAGAGGGGGGAAGCCCTGAATTTAGATAGGTGTTATACGGATTCTCTGTTTGAAGGTCTTTAAGGGTCAGCTCTCGAATCGTTTCTTCTTTTCCTTGGCTCAGGCCATAAATAAGCGTGGGATCGGCTTGAAGGCGCATGCCTTGCCTAAGGCGATTAAGGAAAACGGCTGCCACATAGGGTCGTTCGTGAGGGAGTGCTGTTTCCTTCTCCACAATAGAAGCTAACACGAGGAGCTCTTCTGGTGATTGGAGGGGGAGGTCATGGGATCGACCCAGCCATATGTTTAATAAAGCTACCCCCATTGATTTTTGCATATGTTTGATGATTTCTTGGCGAGCCGCATTCCGTGGGAAATGATATGTTTCAGGAAGAAGGCTGCCTTCAGCTGGCACTTCACAGACGCCTTGAAAACGGTTGTCTTTTAACAGTTTTTGAGTAAAGTGATGGCTCGTTTCCCCTTCAATAAGCGCAACTGGGTGGAAAATAACATTTCCTGATTTTAAGATATGTATCAATTGAGCTGGCGTTACGGAAGGCGGAATTAAATACTCACCAGCTTTCAGATGACGCCAGCCTCCCGTCAAATAGAGAGTGCTTTTAAAGAGAAAGGAAAATTGCAAAACCTTATTTTCATGAAGGAGAGAGGAAATATTAGAAAGCGAGGCGCCTTTTTCAATCAAAACAATTGTGCTTTTGTTTTTAAGAGGATGTTGGAACCAATAAGAAACTCCTCCCGCAAGAAAGGCTAAGAAGAGGGCTATAGTTCCTAAGAAAGCAAGAAGGATCGTTTTTTTCATTAAGGTATTTTACATTATAATTTAAAGTGCGGATCTTTTCTGGATGGCTTCGCGTCGCTCGCAATCCACCTTTAAACTGCCGGGAGCTAAACCGTCCCCATCACCAGTGAAGCGTTTGTACCGCCAAATCCAAAGGAGTTAGACATCACGTACCGCAGCTTTTTCTCTTTTGCTTTATGGGGGATTAGGTCGATAGTCTCACATCCCTCTGAAGGATTATCCAAATTCAAGGTTGGCGGCAAAATTCCATCGCGCAACGCGAGAATACAGAAAATAGCCTCAACCCCCCCTGCAGCCCCCAACAAATGGCCAATGGCAGACTTGGTGGAGGAGATACTTAGGTGGGTTGGGTTGTCCCCGAAAAGCCGCTTAACCGAAGTTAGCTCAATCACATCTCCTATAGGGGTGGACGTTCCATGGGCATTAATGTAGCCCACATCTTCTGGGTTTAGCTCGGCACGCCGTAAGGCATTTCGCATCGCTCTAAAGCCGCCATTGCCGTCTTCAGCAGGGGCTGTAATGTGATATGCATCACCAGACATCCCATAGCCTATAAGCTCAGCATAAATCTTGGCTCCCCGCTTCTTAGCGTGCTCATAATCTTCTAAAACAACAACGCCAGCACCTTCGCCAATAACAAACCCATCCCTCAACTGATCCCATGGGCGCGAAGCTTTAGTAGGGTCATCATTAAAATGTGTAGAAAGGGCTCTTAAAGCAGCAAATCCAGCAACTCCAATCTCACAAACAGAAGCTTCTGCTCCGCCTGCAACCATTACATTTGCATCGCCCCATTGAATAAGGCGGGCCGCATCTCCAATAGCATGGGCTCCAGTAGAGCAAGCGGTTACAACGGCATGATTCGGGCCTTTAAATCCATGGCGAATGGAAACTTGACCGGAGACAAGGTTAATAAGACAAGAGGGAATAAAGAAAGGACTAATTTTCCGAGGCCCCCCCTCTCTTAGTGTGACAGAGGCGTCATAAATTCGAGGAAGACCCCCAACGCCTGAGCCAATCATGACACCTGTCATTTCCTGTTGCTCTTCTGTTTCAGCAACCCACCCGGAATCTTTTAAAGCTTCTTCGGCAGCAGCAATACCATAGATGATAAAATCATCTACTTTCCGTTGCTCCTTGGGCGGAAGGTAGTCATCGGCATTAAATTGACCTAGCTCCATTCCTCTTGGCACAAGACCAGCAATTTTGGAAGCTAAGTTCTCTGTATCAAAGGTATCTATACGTCGAATTCCCGATTGACTCTGCGTTAATCGTTTCCAGGTGGCTTCAACACCATTCCCTAGGGGAGTCACAAGGCCTAAGCCGGTTATAACAACTCGACGCATAGATTACACCATTAACAATTATTTAGACGCGCGTTCTTGTACGTA
>DATKTE010000152.1:0-2668 GCA_035531295.1 Alphaproteobacteria bacterium | reverse complement strand
TTACTTAAGTCTCTCTCAACCCCACCACCTTTTTCATACATTTGTCCAAGGTTGGTTTGGGCCTTCGCGTCACCTTGATTTGCTGCAAGTTGGAATAGAGAAAAAGCTTTGCTGAAGTCTCTCTCAACCCCAAGACCTGTTGCATACATATTTGCATGTGAAAGTCGAGCAATAACCAAACCTTGATCTGCAGCCCGTTCGTATAAAGAGAGGGCTTCTTTTTCATCTTTATCAACCCCACGACCGTGTTCTCGCAAAAGTCCAAGGTGATAATAGGCAGGGGCAAAACCTTGATCTGCAGCGCTTTGGTATAAAGAGGCTGCTTCCTTTTCATCCTTATCAACCCCACGACCCTTTTCATACATCCATCCAAGGGTATATTGGGCACGAGCATAGTTTTGCTTTGCTGCAAGTTGGAATAGAGAAAAAGCTTTTTCGTCATCTTTTTCCGCTACTTCATCGTCCAGATATACTAATCCGAGTGAATGCTGCGCAAGAGCTGGTACTTGGGGAACAGCTTTCTGATACCATTCGATTGCCTTTTCACCATTTTTACATACTCCCCATCCCTGAGCGTACATGTTGCCAAGTAACAATTGAGCAGCGATGGATCCTTTTTCTGCCAGATTTACAAGTCTCCAAAGCGAGAGGAAGTCAAAACCAGGGAATTCTTTTTTTGCCATAAATATTTTGCCGACGGCATATAAATACCCCTCGTTACTTTCGACTTTTTGTTGAAGACTAGGCCAAGAGTGGGGGTCGAAATTTTTAAGTTCTTCCTTAAAGAATATCCCCGACAATATTCGCTTTACTACTTCGAGTTCAGGAGCCTCATCTCCTTCATTTGTATGTAGAAAAAATCGTCCTTTTGTATTGTCATGGAAGGTGGGGCGGAAAGAGTCAAAATTATATTCTTCTTCCTCCTCTTCTTCCTTCTCTACTTTAACTTTTTTGAGATCAACTTGTTCTTCTAGAGGAAGTGTTTCAGGAGTTCGTTTACGTTTGTTAACAGTCTCTGAGGTTTCACGCCCAGGTAGAGGATTTGTTTCTTCCTCTTCTTCTTTCTCTATTTTAACTCTTTTGAGGTCAACTTGTTCTTCTAGAGGAAGTGTTTCAGGAGTTCGTTTACGTTTGTTAACAGTCTCTGAGATTTCGCATCCAGGTTGAGAATCTTTTTCTTTCTCTTTTTTGATCTTCTTGAAAGCAATTTTTCTTACTGGAAAAGTCGTCTCAGTAATTCGTTTACGCTTGCATCTTTTCCCAGGTTCTTTCTCTTCCATAGACCAGGCTGGTTGAGACAAAGATGCAATCATGGTTATCAGAACCAATATACTTACGTGAGTTTTCATTATTACCATCCTATAACTAACAAATAAGTTTTATGTTTAGTTAGTCATAATAGTTCTGTCAAGTATTTAAATGAAGTTGTCGTTTGCTCATTTAGTTATGCGTCAAGATGTACTACCGATTAAGTAAATTAATCCAACTTTACGGCATCATCACGGAATTAACAAAATCTTAGGCAAAAGCCTTAGATTTTGTAATATCCGGCCCCCGGACTTTCTGTGGTACAAAGTTATCTCTAGGTCCCGGATATTAACAACCCCTAACGTTCCTCCTAAAAGGCTAGCGAAGAGTTATTAAATTCCGTGATGGATGCACTTGGGGGGCGTCAGTGTATTTTTCGTAACTGGGATAATGAAAGAAAATTTAAAAGAATTCATTGGCCAAGAAATACTAGATTTTCATTTGGAAAACTAGGTCATTCCTGGCCAATGGCCTGCCCTTACGACTCAGGCTATACTAAATGCGTCGCGGTGACGAGAAGGTGAGGAATGTCGTCTTATGGCGAAGTTTTTACGAATTACTAACTCCTAAGGCCCTAATCATTTATTTGACCGGTCCCATGACCATTATGACGCGTTTGCCTTCAAGCTTTGGAAACTGCTCGACTTTGGCAATATCTTGGAGAGATTCCTTCACGCGATTCAGGACTTCCATCCCCAATTCTTGGTGAGAAAGTTCTCGGCCACGATAGCGTAGGGTGACTTTGAGCTTATCCCCTTCTTCTATAAACTTGCGAGCGCTTCGCATTTTGACTTCAAAGTCATGCTTATCAATTCCCGGGCGCAATTGAATTTCTTTAATTTCTATAATTTTTTGTTTTTTCCGGATTTCAGCACGACGCTTTTGCTCTTCAAATTTATACTTTCCGTAATCCAGGATCTTGCATACGGGTGGATCTGCATTAGGTGATACCTCAACGAGATCTAGCCCAGCGGCATAGGCTCTTTCTATAGCGACTTTGTGGGATACAACACCAACCATTTCTCCATTTTCATCCACTAAGCGGACTTGTGCGGAAGAAATCTTATCATTGACACGAGGACCATCTTGAATAGCCTCTTTGTCTTCTTTTATGATCTTAGATATGTAGAACTCTCCTTTTTCTGGTTTTCCTAATCGGTTCGTTTATGAGGCGCTATAGCCTCATTCTTTAGTTTATCAATTACAGCGTCAAGAGCAAGGATTTCTTGCGCCTCCCCCCCTAGTTTTCGCAAAGCAACTGTATTCGCTTCTGCTTCTCTTTTGCCTACAACAAGGATATAGGGGACCTTTTTAAGGCTAAGGTCGCGCACTTTATAGTTAATTTTTTCGTTTCTTAAGT
>DATKTE010000151.1:0-2862 GCA_035531295.1 Alphaproteobacteria bacterium | reverse complement strand
AGTTGTAGAGAAAGTATTTGACAAGAAAGTTCTTTAATTTACCTTACTTCTGCTCTTCTGCTCTTCTGCTCTTCTGCTCTTCTGCTCTTCTGCTCTTCTGCTCTTCTGCTCTTCTGCTCTTCTGCTCTTCTGCTCTTCTGCTCTTCTGCTCTTCTGCTATCCTGGGAAGGGATTAATCACATTATCTTCATCAATTTCTAATTCTTCTTTTTGACCTGGCGTTAGTGTCCCATCTTTATTATTTGGATGTTTCGGCAAAGGTTGTAGGGGGACGGGCTTTTGCAACTCCATTGATGGAGATTCTTGCTTTTGCTCTGGTGCAGGAGCTTCATCAGTTTTCTTCGGGCCACAACTTACCAAAACAATGGCCGAACAAGCTAATAGCATAAGTCTTTTCAATTTAAAGTTCATTTTGTCCTCCGATCAGGTAATGAATAATCTCCACAAGTGAGGTTTCCGCCAACGCCGTACATATCAGAACCTGCTTCTTCAATTTGGTGGCAGGTTTTTAAAAACTTTGTCATCTCGTGTGGGGACATTGTTGCTTTGCTAAGTGCTACCCCAGCATGGGTATATAAAACACAAAATGCTAATATAATTAATATCTTAAATCTCATGACAACTCCCCCAGTTTATATCTCTATATTATATAATAACGCTAGAAAGTTAATAATTAATTTCTTTAGAAGTTTTTTCTCTGTTATATTTTTTATTTAATTGCGAAATTTCTTGATTAAATTTTCTAATTGACATTCGTTTTTTATTTATTATATGAAGTAAGTGTATATTTTTAAATGTAAAGGTGGTTATCATGAATTTTAAGTCCAAAGCTTTTTTTGCCTCTCTTCTTATTGGCTCAGCGTTGTACTGTGTTCCAGCTCAAGCCATGGAGGGCCAGAAGGACGAAGTACAGAGCCACTTGGCAAAATTTAGCAGGGTTAACTCGCGCACATTACCTACACTCCTTGAGGGAGCAAGAAGAAAGGATTCAAAAGCTTTAAAAAAGCTAGTGCATTTCTCCAAAGATTTGGAAGCGCTGAAGCGATCTGGCTATGTTTCAAAAAATTCCAATACAGATAAGACAATTAGCCACATTCGATCATTTTTTGAGGATCATGGTAGGGAGATTAAAACGCTTAAAAATTTAAGCTACTTTTCTCATATAACCCCCGATACAATCCCAGCTTTGCTTGATCAGGCGAGAATAGGCGATATAACTGCCATTAAGTCTCTAAGAAAATTTGAGGGAAGTATTAGAGATTTAACGCAGTTACAGTATGAACCACCAAATCATGGCATAGGCCGGGCAGTCAGGGGTGTTAAAAAAACTTTAGACGATAATCAAGCTGAACTGATGAATCTTTATAAAAAGCTTGGAACAACGACTTTATCTTCACCACAATCGTCTTCTGACTTAGTTGCAGTAGCCTCTCGGCACACATTTGCATCTGCAACGCCTAAGGACCGTACGGATATTTTTAGCCAAAATAAAAATATTGCTCAGAATGGATATGTGATCGATGGTGAATTTGTTGAGGTTGATACGGCTCAATCTATTAAAGGAACAAAAGTTTATGGAAGACGTGATGATCAATATATTCCTAATCAAGGGTTAAGAAATATAAGCCACAGTCAAACGCAGGTTGTAGTTGTAAATGCCGACACAGTTGATCACGCCCTTCTCATGAAAGAAATGGGGTTTAATCCTTTAGTGCTTGATATGGCAAATGCTGTAAGCCCAGGAGGTGCTGCTCATAATGGAAAAGGAAACGCCCAAGAAGAGAAAATTTGCTATCGTTCAAACTTACACGATCCTTTGCATACGTTCTCTGATAAAGCCAAGAGGGGAAAATCCAAAAACTTCATTCCCAAAGAAGGTGGGCTTTATATTCCTAATGTAACTATTTTTCGTGAAGGAGCAGGCAATGGGTATAAGTTTATGAAAAAACCAGAAACCATTGCTTTTGGTGCCATTGCTGCCTATCGACATAAAAGCCGCCTGCAACAAAGAAAAATAGTTGATGAAACATATTATCCTGAACTAAAAAGTGAGGAAAATTATTGGAACAGTACAAAACGAAAGCTCTACTCGTTTTTTGATATGGCCCTTGAAAATGGTCACGATTCACTGGTGCTCAGCGCTTTTGGATGTGGTGCTTTTAAAAACCCACCTGAAAATATGGTCGAAGTTTTCAAGGAAGTTTTATCTGAATATGCAGGATGCTTTAAAGAAATCCATTTTGCAATTTATGCCTCTAAACCTGGGGATCGTAACCTCAAGCTTTTTGAGGAAGCCTTTTCCGGCAGAACATATTAAATTTTACAGTTCTGAATTGCTTCTCTCTGATTTAGGAGGGAAGCAAGGCCTACCTCGTTAAGTTTAGAATCTTTGGAATACGTTAAAACAATGGTAGCGGAGGAGGGACTTGAACCCCCGACACACGGATTATGATTCCGTCGCTCTAACCAGCTGAGCTACTCCGCCTTATGTTGGAATCAAATGGTGCCCAGAGGCGGATTTGAACCACCGACACAGGGATTTTCAGTCCCTTGCTCTACCAACTGAGCTATCTGGGCCTACCAGATAGCTCTATAGATAAATTTTTTGTATTTGTCCACCCCTGATGAATAGGCAAATGAAATTTTCATTTTGCAGCTAGGAAGCTGCCAGTCTCATAATTATTTCAGTCTTCTCAGCAGTATATATTTATTTATATCCCATTTTAGTAAAAACATAAAATTTATTAATTGGCCACATAAATATCATATAGTGATATCTAGTTATCTTTTTTATCTTTAGGTAAAGAAGCTTTCCGTTTAATCTCTTTATGCTGGCGATGCCTTATAATTTCTTTTACTTTT
>DATKTE010000150.1:0-8092 GCA_035531295.1 Alphaproteobacteria bacterium | reverse complement strand
ACTGATGTTCCCCGTAAGGGTGATTTGAGGAAGCAAGTTTGCAGTAGCGACGCCAATCTGGGCACTTGCCGCATGAAGAAGGGCCTCAGCAGCTCTGATGTCTGGCCGCTGGCAGACAAGTGATGAAGGAAGACTTACGGGAAGTTCCGTAGGTAAGTGTAAGTCATCCAAATTAAAAGTCGGGAGACAGCTTTCACTGGGTAGTTCTCCAATAAGAACTGAAAGAGCATGACGCGTTTTTGCGAGACTGTTTTGGAGAGGGGGAAGGTTAGATTCTGTTTGAGCAAGTTGTGTTTCTTGAGCGAGAATATCTAAGCGGGAAGCGCCTCCCAAATCAAATTTCTTTTTTGTAATATCAAGAACTTGTGTTTGTGATACTATTAAGTCCTCTGTTGCTTTGATCTGAGCCCTTAGGGAAGCTTCTGTAATAGCCGATGTGACGATATTTGAGGTTAAAGTTAAATAGGTCGCCTCCACTTCATACAACTGATAATTAAATTGTGCTTCTGCCGCTTCAATTGCCCTGCGAACTCCCCCAAAGGTATCCAAAACATAAGAAGCATTTACAGATGTATAGAATAAATTAAAGGTAATAGGGCCTGATGTCGGGGAGTTGACACCAAAAATAGCCCCACTAAATCGCTGTCTTTCAGGATAGGCTTGAAAACTAAGGGCCGGATAAATTGCAGACACAGCAACGCGTAAGCTTGCCTCGCCCTGACGTAAGGCGGCCTGGGCAGCTTGAAGGTTGGGGCTGTTTTTAAGAGCTATTTCGATCAATTTATTTAATGGCTTTGAGTGAAAAAGATACCACCAGCAGGCGGGGATGTCTTTTCCTCGAAGAAAGACTTGTGCATCTCCCCCATGACCTTTCGTCTCTACCGTTTTTTCAGGGAGTTCTGATTCAGTATAAGATTGAGTTTGAGGTGCGGAAGGCGATTGGAAGTCGGGGCCAACCGTACAGCCAGAAAGACACAAACATAGGCATGATATTAAAATAAGGATGTACAAATGAAATGTCCCTGTAATTATTATTTATTTATATTTTAAAACAACAGAAAATATGTACCGGCTCGCTCCCCTTTATAGAACCTTCATTCATGATGAGGATATTTGTTTATAATGTGATATATTCTTTTAGAAACAAAAACAAGGGAGGAATGTCATACTACAGAGAAGATTCATGCATTACTTTCCGTCTTTGCGTCTGCGCCCTTCTCCTTGGGATGCAGTTGCCTTTTTTGTTGTTATAACCATCATTACGCTTCTTGTCTGGGGAAGTCGCAAGATGGTGATTCCTTTTACGATGACGGACAATGCACCGTTGTCTTTGGACCCTATTAATCTACCCTATTATGCGTCGCAAACAATTTTACGAATGTTTTATGCGCTCATTTTATCTCTGGTTTTTAGCTTTGTGTATGCAAGCATTGCGGCTAAGAATAAAAAGGCAGAACGCATCTTAATCCCGCTTCTTGATATTCTCCAATCCGTTCCTATCCTAGGGTTTTTATCGATTACGGTAACGGGGTTTATTGCTCTTTTCCCGGGAAGCCTTCTTGGAGTTGAATGTGCTTCAATTTTTGCGATTTTTACTTCTCAAGCTTGGAACATGACCTTTAGTCTTTATCAATCTTTCATTAGCGTTCCAAAAGAACTGACAGAGGTAGCGGCTCTTTATCATCTCTCTTCTTGGCACAGATTTTGGCGCCTTAAAGTACCCTATGCAATACCTCAGCTTTTATGGAACACAATGATGTCTGTTTCAGGGGGATGGTTTTTTGTGGTGGCGTCTGAAGCGATTACGGTATCTGGCAATACCATCCTTCTCCCCGGTATTGGCTCTTATATTGCTGTGGCCTCCAGACAAAAGTCGATTGAGTCGATTTTATATGCGATTCTGACGATGTTGATCGTCATTCTTTTATATGATCAACTTCTTTTTCGGCCACTTCTTGCATGGTGTGACAAGTTCAAAGCAGAACTCACTGCTAATAGTCAACTTCCTTCCTCTTGGGTTTTAACAATGATAAGGAGAGCCAGACTTTTTCAGTTTATTAATAAAATCTTGCTTAGCTTTCTTGGTGTTTTAGATAGAGTCTTTCAACCCCTCAGCCTTAAAGTCTCTGACGTAGAAAATGGGAACAAAAACATATACCTGCTCATTGGTAAAATAGTAGCCTTTTCTATCTTTTTTCTCTTAATTTTTGTATTTATATTTTACGGTACTAAAGCCTATTCTTACATTTTTTCAAATATTTACTTTTCTGAAGTCCTGCACGTTGTCTTCTTAGGCTCTGCCACACTCATAAGAGTTGTGACTTTGTGCGTCCTTGCTTCGCTTGTCTGGGTTCCCGTAGGGGTGATGATTGGATTGAACGGACGTCTTACAAGCATCTTGCAACCCTGGGTGCAGTTTATGGCGGCATTCCCAGCAAATCTTTTCTTTCCGATTGTCGTTGTCATCATTGTCAAATATGACCTTAGCCCTAATATATGGCTCAGCCCACTGATGATCTTAGGGACCCAATGGTATATCTTATTTAACGTGATTGGAGGAGCCTCCTCAATTCCTTATGATTTTCAAGAGTTAGCGAAGAATTTTCATGTCAAAGGATGGCTGAAATGGAAAAAGCTTTATTTACCAGGTATTGCCCCAGCCTATGTTACAGGGCTTATAACGGCTGCGGGGGGATCTTGGAACGCCAGCATTGTGGCAGAATATGTAAGTTGGGGGGATAAAACCCTTGAAGCAACCGGAGTAGGGGCTTACATCGCAGCCAATACAGCCGCAGGCGACCATCCTCGTATTTTGTTGGGGGTGATGGTTCTCGCGGGCTTTGTTTTGATGTTAAATCGGATTTTATGGCACCCCCTTTATCTCTTTGCTACAACCCGCTATCGTTTGGATTAGGGAGGACATTCATGGAAAAGGAGCTTTTAACGCTCAATAATATTTCAAAGTGGTTTGGCGATGCTCAGAAGCCGGCCCTTGTTCTCGATCATATCCAACTGAGCGTTAAAGAGAACGACTTTATTGTTATTCTTGGCAAATCAGGTTGTGGTAAATCCACCCTTCTCCGAATTATTGCAGGACTGATTGAACCCAATGAAGGAGAAGTTCTTTATCAGGGAGAGAAATTCACAAGTACATCCCCACGGTTAGCGATGGTTTTTCAATCCCATGCCCTTTTCCCTTGGCTGAATGTCCTAGAAAACGTGGAGTTAGGGCTTGAAGCCTTAAATCTGCATCCTGCCCAACGACGGAAGCGAGCCATTGAGGCGATCGACCTCATCGGTCTTGATGGGTATGAATCGGCCTATCCGAAAGAACTTTCCGGCGGCATGCGGCAACGTGTTGGGTTTGCACGTGCCCTTGTGGTGAATCCAGACATTTTGCTACTTGATGAGCCTTTTTCCGCTTTGGATGTTCTGACGGCAGATAATATACGAAACGACCTTATGGAACTTTGGATAGAAAAACGAATTCCAACCAAAGCGATTATTATGGTTTCTCACAATGTTATTGAAGCGGTGGAGCTGGGAAGTCGTCTTGTTATTTTAAATCATGATCCTGGACGTATCCTTAAGGAAATTGACGTCTCTCTTATCTACCCCAGAGACGATACAAGCCACCTTTTTCAAAGTCTTGTCGACGATGTGTATACAACGTTGATGAAAACAACTGAAGCTTTCCCCTCCCTTAAGAAAGGAGGAAAAACAAAAGTAGCTATCAAAATGGATTATCGATTACCAGAGGTTCCAGTCAATAAACTTCAGGGGTTGATGGATGCATTGATCGAACCTCCTTATCACGGGAAGGCAGATATTTTTGCTTTAGCAGACTCAGAAAATCTTTCAATAACAGACTCTTTTCCGCTTTTTGAATCGCTTGAGCTTTTAGGATTTGCTCAAATTTCCAAAGGGGATATTGAATTGACGAATTCTGGAAAGGCTTTTTGTAACGCGGATATATTGGAGCGGAAAAAAGTTTTTGCCTACCACTTGATGCGCAATATTCCGCTCGCCAAACATATTTATCGGGTGCTGCAAGATAGTCCACGAAATCGTATTGCGCGAGAGAAGTTCTTAAAAGAGTTAGAAAATGTTATGCCGAAGGATGAAGCCCACAAAAACATTGCGATCATTATTGATTGGGGACGGTATGCGGAACTTTTTGCTTATAATAATCAAACAGAAATGCTAAGTCTTGAGAACCCGGAGGTTTGATGAATTAACCCTTCTGAGAGTTTTGTAATCATAGTTTTCGAAGGAAAATTTCCTGCCAAAATCGTGATTGACAGTTTCTTTCTTAATATACCATATTTGAAGTGTCAGGAGTTTTTATGAATTTTAAAAAAACAATTAGCGCTATATTATTACTAACATTGGGAATTTTTTTAAATTCTCCTTTGTCTGCTGGATATGTGACAATCACGGATATCAAAGAAATCCATGATGGTGAGACCACAAAATACCTTACCGTAAATATCGATTTTAAGGAAGCTGCGAGGGATGAGTCTGAGTTGATCCCTTTACATAAGAATGGGCGTATTTTAAAAAGCCCCTGCGTAAATGCAGGTAACCCTAGCGATAGGAAGAGGATTGGAAATATCTCTCATGATGTATTAATTGAAAAAATACAATTAAAAAACAAGTTTATCGCTCATTTTGGTGTATCAAATCCAGATCGAAATGAAGATGTTGAATATGCATGCAGCCTTATAAAAGCTCTTTTAGACGCAAAACTAATAGATGGGCATACCTTCATCAGTGTAGGCGGAGGAAAAGCTGAAAATATAGGAGACTTGCATTCTATTACTCTTGATATTGGTTATGAAAAGAAAGAAACAGAATCTACATGTACTGTATCTTAGGCAAAAATATTGTAAGGTCACTTCCCTAGAAAGCTCTATTAACAAATCGAACAATTTTTTGGGTTATGGGTTATGAGAATTTTCTTAATTTTTCTTATTATGATATGTGGAATACAAAATGTCAGAGCAAATGACACTGCGGGAGCTGTTGGGGCCGGCGGGGTGGTTTTTCTCAAGACTCCAGGTATTATTATGGAGCAGGAAGATCTTTTCATAAGTTCAGATCATATTAAAGTTTCATATATTTTCAAAAATAACACGACAAAAGATAAAACGATCGACGTATTTTTCCCCATACCCATGCAACCTAATCTTTCAGCTCAGATAAGTTGGGATGAAGAAGTTCAAGAAGAAATTAAAAGACAAGAAAATCGCAATTATTCCTCTCATAATCAAAATCAGCAAAGGGATGAGGCTCCTTTTTCAAACTTTTCAGTCATTGTCAATGGTAAGCCAGTCCCATTTAAGACAGAGAACCGGGCTTTAAAAGATGGAAAAGATATTACAGCTGTTTTCCAGAAAAATGCCCTCCCTCTGAGTCCTATTCTCGCAAGCTGCTCATATCCCATGGAAAGGGAGGAAGAAAATAAAAAATGTGGAGAACGCATAGAGCTATATAAAAAGCTTGGTCTTATGACGCCTGAAGGTCAGCCCTTGTGGCAAAAACAAGTTAATTATCATTGGACACAGACTTTCCCGGCGGGGAAAGAAGTGAAAATCGAACATTCCTATCGGCCTGCTCGTGGCTTCATATTCTTTGTCCCCAATAACACCCGTCCCCCGGAAGAAGTCCTTATTCAGCAGCTCATTCCAAGTGGTGCATGGCTTTCGCAATCGTATCCAGATAGGCCTTTCGGCGGCAAAAGTGACCTTATTTCTTGGCTTATTCAACAATTTCGGCGAGCTTCATCATCGACGAACCCATCTCATGGGATGATTTGGATTTATGAGGTGGATTATATTCTTTCTACAGGTGCGAACTGGGAAGGGCCTATTAAGAATTTCACCCTTACGATCGAGTACCCTAAAGGGGGGATTGTTTCTTCTGGTTGGCCAATTGACAGAGAAAAGGTAAAAGCGATTAATTCGAATCAACTCCAATTACATCAGAAAAATTTTAAGCCAGAGGGAGACTTAAAAATCTTCTTTGGAATACCTTATCACTAATAGTATACCCGTTAGGAAAACCTACTTCTTGCGAAATTTATCAAGGGTGATGATGTTGTCGCCGTTCTCTGAAATGGCAGTTTCAATGCTCGCGACCTCTTCTCCCTCCATGAAGGGGGGAGGCGTGAATTGAAGGCCAAACTTGGCGTAAGGATCCATAAAGCTTAACAAAGCATGGAAAGGAACATAAATGCGTTCTTGGGAATCGCTGAAACTTAGGGTGATGTAAAAACCATCATGATCGATTTCAAGGCCCCAGTATTGATGCTGAATGACAATGGTCATTTCTTCAGGGTGACGTTCTCTCAGGTAATCTGCGAGTTGCACTCCCGGATAATCGGTTTGGAAAGCAATATAAAAATGATGGGCTCCTGGGAGGCCTTCTGCAGCTGCTGATTGCAGAGCTTCACGAACGACGTTGCGCAAGCCTTCCTGCACCATTTCTTCATAATTAAACCCATCCACGGCATTTTCCTTATGTCTTTAAAATCAGTGAGGGGCTTCTGTTGCCCGGCGCCCCTCGAACCGCGATCGTATACTAGGATTAAGCAGCCATTACAGCTTCTTGTGCCCCAATATTACTGTTGCTAGCATTTAAGTTAGCAGCAAAACGACCAAATGCATTTACTTTAGTTTTTGCATTTACATGTTTAGCCCGATATCGGTGGTACCATGCCGAGTGAAAATCTAACCTTTACTACGCACGTCGATCCTGATTCACCCCCATAACTTTCCTGGTGGAGGTGCCGGGTTCCGCCCCCGGGTCCGTAACGCCTATTTCGTAGGACGTTTATCACTATAGTCAAGTTCCCCTGACATCTTAAATATAGTTCTTTTTCCAGAAGATTTAAAGGGTTTTCTTCAGAAAAAGTTATATTTAATACGTCAATTTATTTATTCTAAAAATAGCTTCAAAAATTGTTAATGAGTGAAGAAAGCCCACCATATAAGCATTTTTTAACGCAAAAATTGATGACAAAACAACTTATTTATAGCAGATTCCTGAGCTTGAAATCTTTGGATTTCGCTTTCAACTCTAATATAGGGAATTTAAAAATGAATAAATATTTAGTATTTTCTTTTTTGATAGGCTTTACACCATTTTCTTGTTTTTACTCGGCTCAAGCCATGGAAGAGGGGCCAGAGAAAGTGTCAGTCTCGGGGATTATCCCTAAACAAGAACAGGACCCCATTGTTTTTTCACCCCCGAAATATGTGGTGTCGCCGGCAGAAGATGCACCACAGCTGTCAATTGCAGAACTTAGAGATCAATACCCGATTCATGATATGATTCACTATGGAAATCTTGACAGTAAATTGTATGCCTCACAAACACATGGTAAAGATTTTCGTTATAATTCTTTTGAAGAAATATCAGATGCTGTTGAAAAATTAAAAAGTATAGCTCACAACTCTAGTGGCTTTCGCAGGCCGTGTGAAGTAAATCCTTTGCCTCATCTTTTCCGTGCAGCTATCAGCCTTGTAGAGGGCTCTCATGGCTTGCGACAAAATCGGAAGTACGGAGCAGAGCTCATGCAGTGGTATCTGTACGAAACAGATTTCTTCATCGCGCACCATAGTGCAACAATTTTAAGAAAACTTTCTGAAGAAAATTACTCTGTAGAAAATTTTCTAAGAGATTATAGGACAGTAGACAAGAGTAAGAAGGGCAGTAGTAAAAGAAAATTTTTTAACTTCTACTTATAACAGCAGAAATAGCTGAACACGAACTAATTCGCGTGTATCCTTTACTAACTGCAAAAGAAGATAGCCACGTGTTGTTAAAATCTCTTAATGGCTCGCTGAATAAATAGCCTGAAGTCTTTGTGCTTACGCCTTTGCACGAAATGCTATGGGTGGAGTAGCCAGAAGTGGGCGTATTTAGCCTTATCGGCCGCCCACGTTGATTCTGATCTCACCCATATTATTGGGGGCGTTGGGCTCTCCACTTGGTCCCGTAAGGCATATTCCTTAGGACATTTATTGCTGTAGTCAAGTTGATGTGTTTACGTTAAAAAAGGATGACAAAAAAACGTTTTTATAGCATG
>DATKTE010000149.1:0-2239 GCA_035531295.1 Alphaproteobacteria bacterium | reverse complement strand
GATTGATTGGAATGGTTGATGATATAAAAGGAATATTGAAGAAAGAACCCGAAGCTGAAATGACCATACATGCAAAAGGTAATGGAGGTACTTTAGCCAATATGATGGCGGCCGTATTTGCTAAAACCGGATCCGGTGGGTCTGGTTCTGGGAATACGAGAGTCCAAAGAGATGCAAACAAGATCATTGATGTGCCCTTTGAAGAGGAGTAAAGTGTTTTAAAGGAGGTAACGAAATGAAATTTGATATGGCTGGAAAGTTTGAGCAAGGAGTGGCCGATGTTGATCCTGTATCAGCGCCCGCAACAATAGAACAAGAGCACATTCTTGTTCCGAAGGTTGCGCCTGCTATGGAAAGGATCTCTATTCCCAAGGACCCTTCTGAACTTTGGTTGTTATTGGTAGGAACTGGAGTGGAAACTTTGACTTTGACTTTATATTTTTTGTTAGAAGATATGGGTCATGTAGCGTCAAGGGTTGAGTATGTTGATGCTGCTCATAGGTGGTATCAATTTGCAACGGGTATCGTTGTAATTAACGGAACTATTCAAAAGGTGTCTTCTGGGTTGCCTGCTGGAGGGGTAATTTATGCGAGAAGGACCGCTGATACTATCGGAGCTGGAGAGGTAAGACCTTTATTGTGTTCATGGATTTATGCGTAGGGCATTGATCTTATAGAGAAAAAAGGAGTTACGAAAATGACACAGGATTTTGATTTGGAAGAATGGGCCTCCAAGGGAGAAGACGCTTATAACAAGCTGGTAGAAAAAGTAGATGAACTTGAAGAACGATTAAAGATCGCTAAGAAAGAGAAAATATCTTTGGCAAGAGTGCTTGGCAAAGATGTTGCGAGTAAACGTCCAAAGATTCGTCCCGCTATTTTGGCTCTATTGGAGGAATCAGGCGAAACAGGAATCGCTATAAGCGAGATCTGCGCAAAGCTGCTGGAAGGAAACTCCAGTCTGAATGATAGGAGTATTAAAGCCGCTTTGGAACGTGTTGTTAACGATTTTGAAAACGTTGTCGTTGATGGAGATCTCGTTAAATCAGTTTCTAAATAGTTCTTCCTTCCTAAAAATCTGCCCCTAATTTTAAAGTATTTTCATTCAATCACTTGACAAAACTTTGTCGATTGCTATATTCATTGATGGGCGGTTGGAAATGAGGTTTTATGGGTGAGCATGATTTTAGAGAAACGGACAGGATATTGCCCGAAATATTGGCGGCTATCTTGCTTGTATTGATGATTGTTTGGTTTTTTTCTGAGTGTACCGAAAGGGAATCAAGTGAGTCTGTCCAAGTGAATATAGGTGGTTCACTTCTTATAGGAGAAAAATAATGAACAAGATTAAGAGGATAGAACGAGGGTGGGCAGGGCATTTTTGTTGTGCCGCCAAGTGCCTGTTTAGGAGGAACACTTTGATTGAGTATGGTGATAAGGGGGTTGTTATAAGCACCGTTGGGGCTCTTTATTTCGATTATCCGGAAACCACCGGAGAAAGAGAATTTACGGAGGTTTGTAATGGGGCATACTATGAAACACAAGTTTTTTGGGCTGGCGATAACGAATATAAAGACGCGGATGTTTCCAGATCTATAAGCTTTGAGGCCCCTTGGAAGATCAAAGATTTAAATGATGAGGTAGGAGCTAATAATATGCATGAGACAGCGGTGAATGAGATTATCCATAGACTTATTGGAGGATATCTATAATGAGAAATATGAGTTTTATGCTTACAAAAGAGCGGATAAAGAAACAACAGAAGACCGTCACTAGAAGATTTGGATGGTGGTTTTTAAAACCAGGAGATCTTATACAACCTGTTGAAAAGTGCATGGGACTCAAAAAGGGTCAAAAAGTTGTAAGGATAGGGTGCCCCATAGAGATTGTGAGTTGCAGATCGGAGTTTGATTGTGCAGAACATGAGGGTATTTATCCCTACGGAGTGGCGAAAGAAGAGTGTGCACTGGAGGGATTTCCTGAACTATCTCCAGATCAGTTTGTAGGCCTTCTTAGAGTGTTGAGTGTTCACAAAGGGCAAGTATGCAACAGAATTCAATTTAAATATGTAAAAGGCTTGTTGTCTTGTGGTCGCGAAGGCTTATGAATAGAAAACGACAACACAATGATTTAAAAACCTTTAATTATGAAGGGGCCTTTGTAAGCTGAAATTTGCGTTTCGATTGTGTTGTCGTTTTGTATTCATAAACGAGCAAAGGAGGAAATGATGGATTTAAAG